>DAOWDY010000023.1 GCA_030638785.1 Candidatus Thorarchaeota archaeon | reverse complement strand
GAAGCAGCGAAGACAGACCCTGCAGTAGTATTACGAAACCTGTGAGGAACAAAGATGGTAGAGAAAGCGCGTTCGAATCAACTCAAAGGAAGCTCAGTATGGGCACTCAGCTACGCACTTACATCCCTGCGTAACTACCCCCTACGAAATTTGGGCATTGCTCTAATCCTTGCCATTGGTGTGGCACTTCCAACTACTGTCTTTGTTTGGGCTGATACAGGGACCCAAATGGTCGTTCATGATTATTTCGATGAGGCAACATACCAGATGAGCCTTCAGCTCAAACCGAACGCATTGTACGATTGGCGAATGCTTGATGATATCCTCACAACCGCTGAAGAACACCCATTCATCCAAGATGTACATCGTGTTATATCTACTGCCGGAATTCTTGCTAATGAAACACTTCCCGAATGGTCGTCGTATGATATTAACGGACTAAACTATGCATATGGTATTAAGGACATGCGGACCATTTTAACGACCAACCAAATCTTGGCCAATTGGTCCCGTGAATTTACTTGGGAAGGAACCTTCTCCTTATCTTCCGGTGAGGTACTTGTTTCTCAAGGATTTGTTGATTATACCCACGATGTCCATGGAATTACACTTGAAATTGGTAATCAGATTGATATCGATATGATAGGACATGATCAGAGAGATCCGGGACGAATCCCGCGCTCTGGTCTATACGTTGTTCCTGTTGATAATCTAACCATTGCTGGAATATATCAGGCAAGACCTGTACGTAGTCAACTCAAAGACTCTTTTCCAAGTATAATGCGATTGAACTGGGATCCAATGGCTCTCAACAGCGACCCTGTTCTTGGTCTTGATGACTCAGTAATGATTCTGTATGACGACGTTGGCGAGGCATTAGCTGAGGAGATCGGAGCCTGGGGTTACTTCAAATTTGCAATTCTTCTTCGAGCTTCTGAGAGCGCACTCATAGCTGCTGGTCCAGCTGATATTGGCGATAATTTGGTTGCCTTCAAATCAACATACGAGGAGGCTTTCAGGGCTTATCTAGTGAGTGGCCTTCGTGATATCTGGCGACTTGAAGCATCAATCAATACCTTCCTTCAGAGTCAAGTCCTCACTGTAATTGCCTTCCCTGTGTTGATAATGAGCCTGATGCTGACAGTATTCACATCTGAAACATCAGTTTCAAGAAGAAAAGGAGAGATCAGCGCACTCAGATCGAAGGGAGCATCATTCAATCAGGTCTTTGCCACCTTCATGTGGGAATCCCTTTTCCTAAGTTTCATTGGACTTGGAGTTGGTATCGGGATGTCCTTTGTGATGGCTCCACTGATTGGCTCATCAGTAGATCTTTTCGTATTTGATTTTGCACTCTATGGGAGTTACATCTCAAATCTATCAATTCCGCTTCTAGCTATAATCATAGCTACCGCTATTGCGATGTATCTTCCTGCAGCATATCTTCTCCACGTTGCTAGGAGGATCGATGTGTCTGAAGTAGGTCAACCAATGACAGAGCATGCAGAAACGGGAGCTGAAGAGAGCAGCATCACTCGCTATGCCCTTGGGTTGGCCGCTGTGCTCACTGTGTTAGTCTTCTTACCAATCGTCGTTGCACCGACTGGTACAGCAGCAGTTGGTGAGATTCTGATTGCAACGCTTCTCTTGTTCGTAGCGGCCTACCTTGGTTCACGTACGATGCGCCTTGTAACAGCAAAGCTTTCTGGTGGAACCAATTTCATATTGGGAGAGAAGGCACTCTATATGAGCCAAAGTCTTCGCAAACGCAAGGGTCAGTTTATTCCCCTCTTAGTAATTCTCACTATTACATTAACTACAACTACAATGATGCTTGTACAGACATCCAGTTTTGAGGCAACAATGGCCAATGAACTCGCCTACTCAATTGGTGCTGACATGAGAATTGAATCAGATCCCAAGGCTCTAAACTTCAACGAAACCTTGCGCAACTACCCCGGCGTTCTCGAAGCAACACCAGTACTAGAAACTTGGGCACAGATAGGTACAAACAGGTTCTTCCTTGAAGGAGTAGATGCCCTGAGCTATCTGCGGGTGGGTTCGTTCTCAGAGAATAGTTTCGTGGGGAATGATTCCGCTTCAGTCTTGACTGCATTAGAAGCCCAACCAAATGGTATCGTGATTAGTCAATACTATTCAGAGTTATGGAATAAGACCATCGGGGACTCAATTCTGGTCTACTATGGTGGTGCCAATGAAACCCGGGTTGGAGGTTTCCAGATAGTTGGTCTTGTGATAAGTGCTCCAGGATTTGGTGTAGCAGCAACACAAGATCTTGCAGGGGCATCCTTTGCCTCTCAGTTTGGTTTCCAAGTTGGTCAAGATGGGTTTGCTCTTGTTAACCTTCATTACCTATCAGAAGTGGCCTCTCTTCAGATGACGGACCTCTTCTTTGTGGACATTACATGCTATACAGATGTGGCTCCTATGATCACATCCCTTGAGCAGGAGAAGAATCTCAATGTGTACACTCCTGAAACCTTTGATGTGAACACTCAGTCTACATCGATTCGACTATTTCTCTCTGGGATTCAAGGACTCACAACAATCTCTTACATTCTATGTGCAGCCATGGGTCTCTCAGCGATTGCATTATTCCTTGGCTCTGCTGTGCTTGAAAGGAGATCCGAGTACGCAGTCTTTCGTGCCATGGGTGGCACCGAGCGACAGGT
>DAOWDY010000016.1 GCA_030638785.1 Candidatus Thorarchaeota archaeon | reverse complement strand
CGAATGTATGAAGTTGTTCGAGTTGGTAAGGAACAACTGATAGGAGAAGTCATCGAGGTAGGTGACAAGGAATTTACAGCCCAGGTCTATGAAGAAACTTCAGGACTTGCTCCAGGTGAACCTGTGGCTGCAACTGGAGATGCTCTTTCAGTTGAACTAGGTCCCGGATTACTTGGTGGAATTTACGATGGTATTCAAAGACCTCTCCCAGGTCTCAAGGAACTCTCTGGAGACTTCATTACACGTGGTCTGTCCATTGAAGGATTGGACAAAGAGAAAAAGTGGGAATTCAGCCCCACTGTCAAGGTCGGGGATAAGGTCGAACCCGGTAACTTCATCGGTGAGGTTCCAGAAACTGGAATTATCACATCCAAGATTATGATTCCCCAAGGTGTTGAGGGAGAAGTAGTTGAGATTGTTTCAAAGGGAGAATATACTGTAATCGAAACCATCTGCAAGGTAAAGGATGTGCATGGAGATGTCCATGACGTTATAATGATGCAGAAGACTCCAGTGCGTGTTGGCCGTCCCTTCAAGGAACGAGTCCCCTTAGAAGTTCCACTCTTGACAGGACAGAGAGTCATTGACACATTCATGCCACAGGCAAAGGGTGGAACAGGAGCTATTCCCGGAGGTTTTGGTACCGGAAAGACTGTCACACTACACCAATTTGCTAAATGGGCTGATGCACAAGTAGTTGTATATGTAGGCTGTGGAGAACGAGGTAACGAGATGACTGAGGCGCTAGAAGAATGGCCTCACTTGAACGATCCTCAGAGCGGAAGACCCTTGATGGAACGTACCGTCCTTATTGCTAACACTTCAAACATGCCAGTTGCTGCACGTGAGGCATCGATCTATGTTGCAGTCACACTTGGTGAGTACTTCAGAGACCAAGGATTCGATGTTGCCCTCATGGCAGATTCAACCTCACGATGGGCTGAGGCACTTCGTGAGATATCAGGGCGTCTAGGACAGCTACCTTCTGAGGAAGGATATCCTGCATACCTCGGTTCAAGACTGGCTCAATTCTATGAGCGAGGAGGTCGAGTCAAGACTCTCGGTGCAGAAGATAGAGTTGGCTCTATCACAATCTGTGGCGCAGTATCACCTCCTGGTGGTGACTTCTCAGAACCAGTTACTCAAGCAACATTGCGTATTGTCAAGGTCTTCTGGGCACTCGACAAGGACCTTGCAGCACGAAGATTCTTCCCCGCAATCAATGCTCTAGAAAGCTACTCACTGTATCATACTATCTTAGAGGGTTACCACAAGAAGGAGCTAGGTGAAGATTGGCCAGTTCTGGTAAAGGAATCAATGGCACTATTGCAGAAAGACCAAGAACTTCGAGAGATTGTTCAGCTTGTCGGACCTGATGCACTACCAGAATCTGAACGTGCAACATTGGAAGCAGCACGAATGATCAAGGAAGACTTCCTGACTCAGAGCGCATTGCATGAGATTGATACTTACTCCCCAATCGGAAAGACCTACAGGATGTTAAGAATCATCATCAACTTCGCACGCAAGATGGCTGAGGCAGTAGGTCTCGGAGTCAGTGTGCGAAGAGTTCTGGAGTTTGCTTGTCTAGATAACATCGCAAGAATGAAGCTTGCACCCTGGGATAGTTATGATAGCTCCATGGATGCCCTTGAAGCAAAGATGGAACGAGAATTCGAGGCTCTTTACAAGGAGCTCTCCGAGAGCGGTGTTGTTACTCCTGGTGTATAGGAAAATATACTCACATTGAACCATGGAAGTGGTTTATATCTCAGTGAGATTATGCTATCAAGAAGATGACACGAGAAAGAACACTCCAGCGTATACATAGCGAGATTACATCTTGCACGAAGTGCGTCCTGCATGAATCACGTACAAATGCAGTTCCTGGAGAGGGGCCGGTAGATGCGAAAGTCATTTTTATTGGAGAGGCTCCTGGAGCCAGAGAAGATGAAACTGGACGTCCTTTTGTAGGTAGGTCAGGCAAACTTCTCAGAGCGCTCATCAAGGAGATAGGTCTCTCTGAGGATGATGTCTTTATCACGTCTATTCTGAAGTCCCGCCCTCCAAAGAATCGAACACCACACAAATCCGAGGTTCTGGCATGTAAGCCCTATCTTGAGAAGCAAATTGAGGTTATTAATCCACAAGTGATAGTATTGGTTGGTGGAGTAGCAATCTCCAATCTTATTGGTCCCTGGAAGCTCGGTGATGCACACGGACGATTCTATGAGGCAAATGGTCGGACTTACTTCATGAGCTACCATCCTGCAGCCGCATTAAGAAATCCTTCACTCAAAGATGTGATGAGAGAGGACTTTGTTAAGTTGAAGCAAGAATTAGTTTGAGTGGCGATTATATTGTGCTTCACTGATTCATTTTCGTGAGGCTAATGGATCCTAGTGCAACTATGGCATTACTTCAGAATCCCTTCGATGTCACCCCTATTCCGGAGTGGCTTGAAGCCATGGAGGTCATCCTGAATCTTGTGTATGCTTTTGCAATCAATGGCTATCTGATACTTATTCTCATTGGCTTCATGGTTTATGCCACAGGTCTATACGATGGTTTATCCAAAACACTAGTAATTCTAGGCATCGCTTTGTATATCGCTGGTCCCACCATTGCCACATCTTTTGCTAGTGCCGCAGGAATAGGTGTACTAACTTTTGAGAGTGCTACTGCTACTTGGTATGGGCTCTTCGGTATCTATCAGGCTGAACTTGTTGCAGTTTTGCTTATTCTCGGCGATTTTGTCGCTGCCACGTGCATAGTTGTCGGAGCGATACTCTACTTCACCCCGACATCAGGCGATTTAAGGTCACGAGGGCATTCCCTCATTGTAAGAGCACTGATTTTCGCACCAATTCTTGCATTTTTACACATCGCACCATGGTTTTAGGACGCGCTGAATACACTTCGTAACTCTTAAAACGCAGAACAAGTAGTTCGCGTCTATGGGTTGCATATCCAACCTTAGGCGGATTGTGCGATGACAAAGGAATCTTCCATTGAATACCGAACAGTGACCGATGTCAGCGGTCCCTTGCTGATTGTCGATAGTACACACAATGTGGCTTACAACGAAGTGGTAAAGATCAGAGCACCGAATGGTGAACTCCTGACTGGTACTGTACTTGAAACAGGACGTGGACGTGCTGTCATCCAAGTGTTCGAGGGCACAAGAGGTCTGGATGCTGATGTTACTGCAGTTCGTTTTACTGGTGAAACAATGCGACTGCCAGTTTCCACCGAGATTCTAGGAAGAGTCCTAGATGGTGCAGGAAATCCATTAGACAAAGGACCTCCACTCACTGCAGAGGACCATTGGGATATCTATGGATCTCCCATCAATCCATATGCACGACAATATCCGCGACAGCCAATTCAGACTGGACTGTCTGTGATTGACGGCCTTAACACTCTAGTAAGAGGTCAGAAACTGCCAATATTTTCTGGCTCTGGACTTCCCCATAATCGAATTGCAGCCCAAATTGTCCGCCAAGCAAAGATTCCGGGTGAGGAAGGAGATTTCGCTATCGTATTCGGAGCAATGGGAATCACAGCAACCGAGGCTCAATACTTTATCAACTCATTCGAGGAAACGGGTGCGCTTGAACACACAACCCTCTTCTTGAATCTTGCAGACGATCCTGCAATTGAGCGAATCATTACACCAAGAGCAACACTAACTGCTGCAGAGTACCTTGCATACGAATCTGACATGCACGTACTTGTTATTCTTACAGATATGACCAATTATGCAGAGGCGCTACGAGAGATTAGTGCAGCACGTTCTGAAATCCCCGGTCGGCGTGGCTACCCAGGTTATCTATACACTGACCTAAGTCTAATCTATGAGCGTGCAGGCCGTATCAAAGGAAGAAATGGCACAATCACACAGATGCCTATCCTCTCAATGCCTCAGGATGACATGACCCATCCCATTCCTGATCTAACCGGGTATATCACAGAGGGTCAGACCATTGTTGGAAGAAGTCTACACAGAAGAGGAATATACCCACCAATTGACCCTGGTCCATCACTCAGCAGGCTGATGAAAGAGGGAATTGGCGAGGGAATGACCCGATTCGACCACAAAGAAATCCAAGCACAACTATACTATGGTTATTCAGAAGGTCGTGACCTACGTGACCTAGTAGCAGTTGTTGGTTCAGAGGCACTGACTGATCGTGATCAGAAATATCTCAAGTTTGCTGACCGCTTTGAGGAAGAGTTCATTGGGCAGGGCGAGTTTGAGGACAGATCATTCGAACAGACCCTTGACATTGGCTGGAATCTTCTCAGCGAATTCCCAGAGCGAGAGCTCAAAAGGTGCGATCCCGAAACCATCACTTGGGCGAAAGAACGTGGTGCTTACAACCCCTCATAGGACTGTAGCGACTTCGTCAATGGAGCACATTTTCTGATAGTGGAAAAGAGGTTGTGTTAATATTCAAATATTCAGTTGACAGTATGATGAGGGTTCTTGTGATAGGTAGTTGTGGGAAGCGAAAGCGATTCTCTAGTCCAGAGGCTCCTACGTGTAGCGATTTGATTGAGAAGTCCCAGATGGATGAGTGGGTCAGTAAACTATCAGGATTGACCTGTAAGGCGAGAGATATGTACACTGGGAACCAATCTAGGGAGCTTGTCGGCGCAGTCGACTTTCTTCGGAAAATTAAGGGGGTGCAGGTCGCTCTGTACATCATATCTGCTGGGTTCGGGATACTAGAAGAGAATGATATCATTCCTCCTTATGAGTGCAGTTTCAGTGGAATGAGAAAATCCGAGATTCGGCAACGTTCATCTCTTCTATCAATTCGTGATGATTTTGACAAGATTTGTAATGATAAGTACGAGCTGTCTTACGTAGCGTTAGGCTCAAACTATCGCAATGCTTTGGAAGAGAATTGGCAGGATGAGATCAAGGGAAGTATAATCGCGTTCGGAAAGAAGACAACAGGTGACAATCTATTGAGTCTTCCATGCAATGCAGAAATTGTCAAGGACCTTTCGTCTGCAGGTCAGAAGATACATGGAATTGCAGGGTTCAAGGGCGATTTATTGAGAATTCTTGCCACGTATGCTCACAATCAACAAGATTCCTACTCAGAAATCTCGAGCTGGGCAGACTTAGACAATGTTAGAAACATCGTTGAACATCTTGCAAGAAAATCCTAGAGGATGTCAGATTGCAGTTTAATGATAGTCGTTTCAAGCCCAAGACTTACTGAGATTCCTTTGTCAGTATCATCATAATGAACTAGGCCCCCTATGGTGTATTCTGGAGCTGGATCAATTATATTCAGGCTTACCTCAATAGTCAGCTTCGAGATTGAACTGTCTAGAGAAGCAGCAAGGAATCCCACAGGAATTCTGTTTGTTCGTGGTGACCATGGAAATGGTTTGACTCCGACAACTGATAATCTCTCATCCACATCCAATTCTAAGACGATATTCTGGTATGGATGAAGAATAGAATTCTCCAGAGTAATTGTGAGCAGGATGCGATTATCATTGACTAGAAAATAGTCATCAACCAATCTTACTGTCGGCGGGCAATACTTGCCTTTGATCTTCTTCCGTGTTGCCTTGGTCTTTCTTGAAGGTCTTTTCTCTGCACCTTCTGGTATCGTTGATGCTCCTCTATAGGGTCCATGTTCGAGTTCTGTCGGGTTATCAGCCCATTTAATGAGGGTCTTAAAGCCCGCAAGTTTGACTGCATTTACTTTACCGAGTTCCATTCCTCTCCTTTCTTGTTGTTTTCTAATCACCAGAATAATACCATCTTTGATAGCTGATGAGGTATAAATTGCAAAATCACTATTCTTCCTTAGATTCTCTGTCCATGAGTCTATGAATTCAACAATCTCTCTTGCAGCATCTAATCCGGATTTATTCTTGTCAAACCATTCTTTTCGGGTTTCTTTGTTGTAATGAACAGGCCCAAAGGCCTTGCATGCCTTCTGCCATTCTTTGAATTCATAGACCTGAAGGTCTGGAGATATCATCTTCTGGATCTTTTCAAAATCTGGAGTAGTGAACCGCTTCTTTCTTTTCTCCCTCTTCTTAGACATTATATCGCCCTCAAACAGATGGTGTATACTGCCTTTGACCCCCCACAAGCAAGTATCCAGTTCTATGTGGTCATGTCTATGATATAAGCACCTTCAAGAACAAGTAAGTGCATATTTTAGGGATATCAAGTATATGAATCTCAAACAATGATTAGCTACTATTCCACGCCATGATGTGAATAGTGATCTTTTTCTTTCTTGGCACCAAAGCTTCGAAGGCCATCTGCCTTCAACTGCTTCTTGATGGTATTGGCATCTGTGGTTGTTAATTCACCGCGATTGACCATATAATCGACAATCTCAATGGCCTGAGGAACAGTATCGCATCTTCTGATGTAGTCAATGGCATTGGGCAGAAAGGTCCCAGCATCTGCTGATTTTTCCTCGGGTTCTTCGGACATTGTACGGACTCCGTCTATTTTGTATTCCATGGTTTTTTCCGTTTCCAATTCTCTACTGAGAGCAGGAAACGATTTACGAAATTCTTCGTCTTCACTCATGGAGCATCACCAGATTGCTAGGCAATCAACAGTTGGTGTCTACCTGAATACACTTCCCGCGATTTCTCTTAAGAAAGCTTTGCTGGCGGATATAAATTATTTTAACAAATGAACTTCCATGGAAGATTTCCTGCAAGACGGTCCTTGTCATTGGCGATTTCAAAAAACTTGATGCCAGTTTCTTTCTCTGCTCTTCTCCACCCTCCGAATCCACCATACTCAGCTGCAACCATGATCACTGCTCCCAAGGAACGGTCTCCAATTGATAAGGACGCCTGAATACGGGCACTTCTCGGATCTAGAGTTTCTACGATGGTCCGTGGTACATTATGCAGACTCTTCTCAACCAGTTTTATCCGAGCTCTGAGTTTCTCAAGTGAGGGCTGCGCCTCACGTTCCCATCGTGTATGTGCCTTCGGAATGAATGGATTAACGCTTGCTATTGTTCTCAGACCAGTCTGTTCAGCAATCTGCTTTACCATTTCTCCAAGGGCTAGAACATCCTCATCAGTTTCATCAGGAAGGCCAATAATGAAGTAGGCTTTAATGGACTTGAAACCAGTATCCTTTGCAGCCTGAGCGGCATCGAAGATTGCCTCATCGGTAAGTCCTTTTCCCATTTTTCTTCGCAGTTCAGAGGAACCTGTTTCTGGAGCAATTGTCAGAGTCTTCTGACCTCCCATCTTCAGTATCTTGAGTAGATTTGGAGTGACTCGATCCGCCCGAAGTGATGGTGTTGAAAGCTGTAGGTCCTTTTCAATAATCCATGAAGCCAATTCCTCAAGATTATCGAGGTCTCCAAGGGATGATGCTATCAAAGATATCTTCCTAACTGGAGTTGCCTCTAAACCCTCTTCAATTATTAATTTCAACTTTCGAATAGATCTGACTCGTCTTGGTCGACATATATGACCCACAAGACAGAATTTACAAGAATGACCACATCCACGGCTCACTTCTACTAGAAGTGATGCACCAAACACTGGTTTCAATGTAGATCCATCTTTGACATCTGCAATTACCTG
>DAOWDY010000090.1 GCA_030638785.1 Candidatus Thorarchaeota archaeon | reverse complement strand
TTAGGAATATCCACTTCGGAGTGCTCCCCGCCTCTCGTCATCATTGGTGTGACCACAACTATCCTCTCAGGTTGCTTCTTAGCAGCCATATCAATTGCCTCTTCAATTGAGGGAGCGCAGAATTCATTGAAACCCACAACTACAGGTGAGTTTGTCTTTTCCTCTAAGAGATTGGCAAGATCATTCGATGCCGTCCAATAAGGATCATTTTCAGGAGTCCGAGGCCAATTTCTGACCTTTGAGTCCAATTCGTGATACCTTCTCAGTATGGAATTGTTGTCATCAATTGGCATATGTTCCAATTGCATATGGAGACGAAACATCTCCGCAATTTCCATCTCAGGAAAACCCTTTGGAGGGATACCATGCATTGCTAATACGATGACAGTTTTCATATCTCTTCAAATCCGGCAACCGTGATGTTAGCAACCTGTTCAAAGCTCCGTACCTCAATGATGCGAGCACCAAGGCCTCCTATGAAGCCAGAGTAGAACCATATCTGATAGATCGCCGCCGTGAAGCCCTCTATAGCAAGTGCATTCCATCCGATAGAGGTCTGAAGAATACCCCACACAAAAGGATCCACCACCATTGAGATAACAAAGAACAGAAGACCAACAAAAGCACCCTTAACAAAAGCACAGATTTGGAATCTGAGGCTACATCCACCTCCAACCAGATTGCGATAGACAATTGGTATTGTCAAGAGCGGGACCCCAACAAGATATGCAATCCAGTACAAATTGGGTGATAGTAGAATACTCGTACTTATTGCTACAATCAAAACAACACTGTAGGCTAAAATCCAGTATGGAACAATCCATAACCAGCTACGTAATTCATTGATGGCACTTATGGCATTCATCAATTTCACACATGTATTTGCATTGATTACTTCTTGGGTCTGGCAAACTCCTATTGCACAACTAATGGAGGCGAAGATTCAGGTGCATCTAAGCCTGAATGATAGCGGCGGTGCAGTCCTTGATAAAATCCCCATTTTGCCCAACAGGGTGCTAGTAGAGTAATAATCCATATTGCAATAAGAACTACGGGGAAAGACCATGCTAGCATTGTTTCTGCAAATCCCAATCCCGCCATAAGCAAGACTAACTGAAATGCCCAATCTCTGGAATAATGGAATCCTATTGCAGCAACAAGATCTAATGTAGCAAGACTAAGGACCAGGGGAATTAGCGGGACTCCATACCAGGACAGTGGTTCAACAGCAACTTCGTAAGAGTAGACCACAAACGCCCCAAGAAACATGGTAAGAGCCTTCATCAGTTGAGCTACTGTAACTAGATTGAACATTCTCTTTTGGATAGATGATACTTGGAATGAGTCAGGAGGATCCATCTTAACCAACATAGTGAAACTGTAGTATCCCTTTAATCGAGCTTGGGTTAAAACAATCAACCCTACGATGGACAACACAACAATGATACCAAAACCAATTTCCGAAACTGGTAGTGCTAGTGGATAGAGAATATGGAAGATGCTTAGTCCAACAGCCACGCCCCACGATTCAATTCTAAGACTCCAAATCCATCTTGCCATCAGAAACTCTACAAGTGCCACACCAAGGAGCAAGCCCATCACTTCAGGAGATATGAAAGAGAGAACAACGAAAACAGAGCCCTTTCCTAGGTTGAGCATTGAAGCAAAGTATATCTCCTTTGACTTTGGCCTCGTATGAGCACTAGATAGATTGACATGGCAGCCCATGAAAGTCACCCAATTATTACAAGTCAACAGCCTGTTTAGATATTAATAACTAAACGAACCGCGCAGGCTTTAGGCCTATTTCGAATCGACTCTGCTAGACTACAAGTTTTCTAGAAGGAAGACTTCTCCTGACGAATATACTGTCATCTGTCCATCTTTCAGCATGACACCTATTCCACCAAGAAATGGCTCCCTATCGGGAACGTCAACAGGTCTTCCAAGAAGAATGCGTTTTGCAGCCATTAAAGCAAGATCATGGGTGACATGAATGTGCATAGTCCCGTTCGGTACCGCTCGAAGTCGTTCAATAGTATCCTTGAGCAGACGTCCCTTATAGTCGTCAAACGGTTCAACGAACTCTTCATAAACACCATCTCCCCATCGATTCACAAAGTTAGTGATGTTCTTTCCATCAGGTTGCAGTTCGTTCCAGAATTCTTGGTCTTTAACTTCAGGAGTGGCAAGTACTGCCAGTGTATCAAGGTCTTCTACGACTCCTCCTTTCTCAACGAGTCCCTTTACCATTTCATCGGCGGTTTGATAGCATCTTGTTACAAAGCTGAAGAACATCCAAGTCTTTCTATCAAGAGGGAGTCTTCGTCCCATCTCAGTAGACATACGATAACCAAGTGGAGTAAGTTCTGTGCTTAGTTGTGCTGTATGATCTTCGATTATTTCCCTGTGAGAGTGCCGCACAAGGAGCATTAATCGACTATCCGGTGTTGCTTCAGAAGCCCACTGAATGAGTTTCTTTGCACTGTGAAGCCAGTCTTCTCTTTCCCATTCTGAAGATGCATTCAGCATTATTTTTCTTCGACTCCAGGATCACATCTATCAGCTGAGATTGTGGACTATTGATAAAGGTCACCACTTAGGAGAGGTCTAACCTTTCTGGATTATCGACATCAGTATCATCGCCATTCTTGTCTTCTTTCTCCGAAACTAGAAGAGCCTCAACGTCATCAATGAAACTGTCTTTTTCAGATGGGGCGTCATCTGAAGGACTGTTATCTGTTGGAGCAGCCTCTTCTTCCTCTTCGATAGATTCCGCTTCAACGATCGGAACAATCTCAGACTCATCAATGACATCTAGTGAAGGCTCTGATTCTGGTTCATCCGTTCCCTCAATTGGAATGACTTGTAAGCTTGTTATAGCATCCATGATAATCGTGTAGACTTTTGCTTCTTCAAGACCACAGGCCGACATCTTATCAGCCATCTCTTCAAGGTCAAAGCCGTCCGCTTCTTGAAGGTCTGAGATTGCGTCTCTAAGACACTTGGGACCTCTTGGAAGACCCTTGGTATTGACTATCTTGTGCTTTCGATGCAGATGCATGTCAAGCATCTCGTCGAAGAGTTCATCAAACCTACTCTCATCCTTGTCGTCAATTGAAAGAATTGGAGCATCTTCAAAATCACTGTCGAATACAAATCCCACTGCCCTAGCAAACTGAAGCATGCGATCTTCTTGGGTCTTTGTAGGACTTCCCATGGTTATGAATGCACAGACAAGATTCTGTGTCCGAACCGCCATAATGATATCAGATATTGGTGAAATCTCCCACTCTACTGGACCAGTATCGAATTCAGACCTAAACGATGAAATCGCAGTTATGAAGGCTGATATCAGGGAGTCATCAAACCCACCCTTAATCATTCTGGAGTAGACTGGAATGCCGCTGTCGCGATGAAGTACCACAACTCCAAGCATGTTCCTAACATCATCGAACCTTCGCTTGATTGCCAGCGCTTGAATATTCTCCCGTCGCTTTCTACGTGTATAGGATCTTCGTCCTGCATATCCAGTGACAAGGATGCTTGCTAGCAGAATGAATGGGCTGTATTGAGTAAAGGTTCTAGTCAGAGTTGTCAGCTCACTAGCGGTAGGTGTAACGTCTGATTCCATGTACTCTCCTTGAGTTTCAAGCTGGTGGTTGTCCATCTCTACGTAAATTCTGATTTTAGCTTCTGAATCATAACTAGGCATAACAAAGTCAGAACTGTACAAACCTAGAGTAGAATCTGACTCCAAGAGGACATCCGTGCTAGTTGGAACAAGGTCAACCATTAACTGATATGTTACAGTAGCTCCTGATACTGGTGCGCCAGTTTCACTATCAACAAGTCGTAGACTGAAACTAGCTAGATCCCCTTCTAATGCGGTCAGACCTTGAACATCAACTATAGTCATTGTAACCTCTTCAACATCAAACTCGAGAGTCGTAGTTCTAGGAACAAATCCTTCTAGATTGAATGTAAGAGATACTTCAAAGGATCCAACACTCTCTGGAGCCAGTGACAGCGTGTACTGCCCCGCACTGACCTCTGCTACACTTACCCAGTCTGCAGCAGAACCTGATACCGTGACAAGAGATCCTGTGACTCCTGAGCTGTCTGATCTCGTGTAACTGAATGTGAAATTATAATCTCGACCGTAGACAAGCGACTCAACGAGAGTGATATCATTTAGATTTGTATCAATTTGGATTACTTCAAGTTCGAGCTGTAGTGCTCCAATTACGTGGTTCGTTTTATTTGCGTTGATAGTTATTTGCCAAATACCAGCTTGGTTTCCAACAAATGTAAGATAGTATACATCACCTATGCGTTCTATCGTAGGCTGAGGTCCGTCGGAGGGAGTTGTGAACACTGCGATATCAGCTAGGGAGATATTCTCATTGGTATCTGTTCTCAGGTAGGATATAGTGAGTGAATATTCATCCATGAAGAGAATTGATTCACTTGCCTTGCCATCTAAGATTACTAGTTCAGTTGGAATCACTTGAACCAGAAGTGAGAAAGCTGCAGTGGAGCTCTGGTAGTTAGTAAGGTTAGCTCTAAATGACATCTGGAATGAAGTTGTTTCTGATACGCTTGGAAGAAGTGTCACATTGTAGATACCACTACCAACCTCCCCTATTTCATAGGTTAGACCTGAAGGTGGGTTGACAAAGGTGATTTCTGCACCTATAACAGGATTATCCCCTTCGTCAACAAAGCTGAGTAGCAAAGTGTAGTTTTGATCTAATGCGATCGCATCTTCAGTTACCTGAGGAGTCAAGGTGGTTTCAATCGGGATTACTACAAGCGAGAACGATAGGTATTGTGCTACGTGGTTTGTAATATTAGCTCTAATTACAATGGAAAATGTAGTAGCGGATGTTGGTGTAAAGAGAATTGAATAATAGCCATTCCCTTCATCGAAAGCAGAACCAATTGCGATTCCTATCGCTGGTGTTATCTCTGCTACATCAATTATTGCGCTAATTATCCCAGCACCCGTACTGTTAGTGTATCTGAGAAGAAGTGAATAGTCATCTCCAAATCCTACAAGGTCTGCTGTACCATTGAATCCAATGACGTTCGTACCGATCGGATTCACTTCTACCTCAAGATGAATGATTGCAGTTACGAAACTAGACCTGTTGGCACTGAGAGTAATCTGCCATATTCCGACGCTGCTAAACTGGAAGCTTATTTGATAGGCATCGCCCACATTCAATACTGCTGGTAAAATTCCAACTGCTGGTGTTGAAGCGATTGAGATGTCTGCTGATGTGATATTTGCTCCAGTATCTGTTCGAATATACGCCAAAATCGCAGTGTATGAATCTGTAACAAGAATAGAACCCGCAGCATCTCCATCGATTATTATCAAATCCGTAGGGATTGTTTGAACAAATAGAGAGAATGCTGTTGACGCGGTTTGAAAGTTTGTTCGGTTTGCTCGCAGTGAGAGTTGGAATGATGATACCTCAGACACAGAAGGTATCAAAGTTACATTATACACTCCTCCACCAATGTCTTTCCAAACGTAGGTGAGTTCTGCTGGCAAATTAGGAATCGTGATGTTTGCATTTTCAATACCGTTGAATAAATCATCCTCGTAAGTCAGCTGGATTGTGTAATTCTGGTCGACTGCAATTGTCGCACCACTAGAATCGGGTACAAGTACAGTTGGAGTTTCTGTTACGAGCAGGTTGAATGTGAAATACCTTGAAACATGATTTGTCAAGTTTGCCTTGATGAAAATTGTATATGCATTAGCAACTGTGGGAGCGAGGTCAAACGAATAGTAACCGTTTCCCTCAGGTACTGATGTGACTGGATTTAATCCACTTACCGGAGTTATATCAATTATCTCTACTGTAGCACCATCCAAGCCCGAACCAGTACTGTTGGTGTATTGAAGAACTAGACGATAGCTCTGTCCGAATGGCACTAAATCAGCAGTACCATTCAACGAATCAAGGATAGTACCAGTTTCTCCCACCGTGAGTTCAAAGCTATCACTCTGCAGAGTATGATATGCCTTGGTTGCTTCTATTGTTACTACGTAGTCACCTGATAGTACTCCTGTGATTTGAATCGAATAGTTACCCTCTCCCAAATCAACGTAGGTCCCATTGTTGAGACCTAAAGCAACACCAGAGTAAGAGAAGGAGATTATAGCACCTTCTATACCAGTCCCATTTGACATTTGGTATTGAATATTCAGTACGTATATCTCATTTAGTCCAGATTCTACTGGGGCTCCATCAATATCTGGAAACGAGATTTGAGTTGTGAAAGTCGAAATCACAATGAATGTGCATGAAACATTGTTGAAATACGGTCTAGATGCATTCACAACTACTACAAACTCTCCAGCGCCAACAACTGTTGTATCAAATGTTCCCTCCCATCTGTTCTTCGATGGATTGTCTGTGAATGTTATAGTACTGCTTGACC
>DAOWDY010000031.1 GCA_030638785.1 Candidatus Thorarchaeota archaeon | reverse complement strand
TATTCGATGAATTAGCAACAGCCTATGACAATTCTATTGACTGGAATGCCCGACTCGGACGTGAGATTCCTTTTATCCTGAAGTCAGTTGGCGCTCCTGGAGCTAGAATAGTACTCGATATGGCATGCGGTAGTGGTCGGCATGCAGTTGAACTGGCAGAATTGGGCTATATTGTTAATGCATTTGATACTAGCTCAGCGATGATTGATACAGCGCAAACTCTTGCTCATGAACGCGGAGTCAGTATCGAATTTGTTGTTGATGATATGCTCCAGATATCCAAGAGATATCATGATCAATTTGATCTCATCACCTGTCTAGGAAACTCACTTGCCCTGTTACCAACTATGGGTGATCTCGCTCAGGTTATTCTGATGGTGTTCAATCTTTTGTCTGAGAATGGCACGTTTGTGTTTCAAATATTGAATTTTGAAGAAATTACAGCAAGTGGTTTCAACCAATTTGAGCCCAAGAGCGGCGTATTAGATACAGGAGAAGAAGTGATATTCAGGAGACGCTTCGACCATCCCGAAGGAGATAGTGATTCTACAACTCTCGTTCTCTCTTCTTCAGTGAAGAGAGACGATGAATGGATAGAGAGTCAGTCCCTCCAGAAAGTCCTTCGTTTGAGTTTCCCCATTCTTGCAGAGATCCTTGAGAAGATTGGTTTTGAATATCTAGAAACATTTTCCAACTATAATGAACACACCTTTCTCAGGGAATCAAGTAGGAGTATAGTAGTGAGAGCGAAGAAGAAACGTTAGGTTCCTAACCATAGCCGGTTCCAGCGGTCTTCTTTATTCACTCTGATAATCCAAAAGAGCACGATCAGTAGTGTAATGTTCGTAAAACCGTTTGCAATGCTAAAACCAGTGTGGATATCTGTTGCAAAGAGAGTAGCGAAGAAAGAAACCAGTGGTCCTACCAATAGGAATGGATCGATCCAAGGCCAGAACAATGGGTTAAACCAATGATGAAGATAATCGACCCCAATATGTAACACAAGCCCGAATGCACAGGAGAGTATCATCCATGGTGTAACTCTGCAAGCTTCCTTTAATTTCTCTATGTCAATCTTGAATAGAAATCCTATCAAGGGTGGATAGATAAATTTTGTAACAGCAACTGTTAGGAGCAGTCCAATTGTCAAAGTACCAATCAGGCTATGTAGAATGAGATGGTCTGGCACGACCCCTGTGAAAAAAAGAAAAAGGATTGGAACCTCAATGTCAGGCATTACAGATCCTACAAGTAGAGCAGATAAGATGAGGCGCTTGTCAATCTTCGATGCCAAATATCCAAAGGGGTAGTGAAATAGCGTAAAGGGCATGGAATTGCAGGTATCGAATTCCTATGAATACCTTCTGTTTCAATAGTCCTAAAAGAGAAATGGACCAATTTGCCCTTAGGTGTTCTCCAAAATGGGACTATACGAGTTTGAAGGTAAGAAACCGAAGGTCGATCCTAATGCATATGTTTCTCCAAGAGCCTCACTTCTTGGTAATGTGGTGATTGGTGAAGACAGTAGTGTATGGGAATTTGCAGTTCTCCGAGGAGATTTTAACTATATCAGAGTAGGAAAGGGTTCTTCGATACAGGACAATGCAACTGTACATTGTGAGTTCATCAATCCCACTGTAATTGGGGACAATGTAACAGCAGGTCATAACTGTGTAATCCATGGCGCAGAGATTGGTGACAATGTGGTAATTGGCATCGGTGCAATTGTATTATCAGGAGCAAAGATAGGTGAAGGGAGTGTAATCGGAGCTGGGTCGGTAGTCACTGAACGGACAGAGATACCAGCTAATTCATTGGTTCTCGGAATCCCTGGCAAAGTGGTCAAAGAGATTTCAGAAACTATGAGAGAAGGATTCAATATGGGTGCAGGACTCTATGTTGATCTCAGTAAAAAGCACAAGAAAGTTCACGGCTAGACTATGTTGAAGCCTTAGCTGATTCCCTAGATGACTTTATTTCGCCAATAATGTAAATTGCCTTTGCAACAAGAATGTTTGTGGATTCAAGAGTATCCATCTCAATCTCTACTTCATATCCGGGAGTCAGGGTTTCATGAAAGGTATGAACATCTACTTTGATGTGCAATGCTTTCCCTTCTTTCGTTACTACATCGATATAGCCGTAGGGAATCTCCTGTTTTCCTACATATCCCAGAGAATTGGAAATTATCTTACCTGTGACCTTGTTCATTTAACTCACTAATTAACTATAGTAAATATTCCTTATAATCTCTTACAATAGTGACAATCCGTGTAACTGAATAAGGCTGATATGGGACGATATGGTAGTAAACCTACGGTGAGCCATATGACAGGTCATGCCATAGAAGCCATTCTCATCATTGACAAAGGTGGCAACCCTAGGTTCTACATGCAGATAGATCCAAAGGCTTTTGGTATGGACCCCGTCTTGGCATCAAGTTTCTTTGCAGCCATTGATATGTTCTCAAAACAAGTCTTCGAGCAAAACGCACCTGTATTTCAAGTAGATTATGGGGCTCGAGTGTTCACAGTACTCCATGGTGTACAAACAAACTTGGTCGCAGTCTGTGCTCGCCGTCTAAATCCTGAGGTTCTTGAAGTCCTTGATTCTCTC
>DAOWDY010000275.1 GCA_030638785.1 Candidatus Thorarchaeota archaeon | reverse complement strand
ATCCCAGCAAACAATAGTACTTCATCTTCATTCGCCAATCTATCAGTGTGCATAGTACTTTGTAGAAGACAGGTTGGTTTCCATGTACCGATTATTGAGAGACCGCCAATGTTAGAATCAAGTGTTCCTACAAGTGAGGCGGGTGTGCCATCTAGATTCTGTTTCAACCATTCGACTGATTCTCGAACAGTATCAACAATTCGCCCAATGGAAATTTCACCTGATTCTGTATGACCGAGAGTCGTATAGGGATGAAATGGTAGTAATGATGAAAAAGCTGCAAGACCTTCAACGGGAGAAATGAACGGAGTTTCCCCACCTGGGAGATAACCTGCGATGTCTATTGCTCCTGATGAGTCTGCAGTCGCGCCCTGCCCCTTTCGGACTACGATTGTATCTAATCCTGCCTGTGCAGCTGTGATACCCGCAACAAGTCCAGCCATTCCCCCTCCAATGACAAGAACTTCTGTTTCAAGATCCATTAGTCAACCTCCTCCCAAGGCTTCGGCTCATATTCATCAGTGGCATGCTCCAAATTCGCAACACATGAGTAAAGTCCTTGAACGAGTTCTTCTTGAGCAAGACCAATACCTCGAATCGGAGGTCGTTTACCCTTCCATCGTTCAGCTAGGAAATCTAGAATGTCTGTCTGGAATTGCCTTCCATTCAGTTCCATCTCCTCAGCCATTATCGCTGCTGCTTTGTATGTGCAGAAAGTGCCTTGACAGGGACCCGTTCCAAGCCTGACTCTTCGTCTTAGGTCGTTAAGAGTCTGTGGAAATTCATTTCTAATTGTATACCTGAGCTCAGCTTCGAGCACAGGCTCGCACGTACATACATTTGATCTCCATTCTGGATGTTTCTTCGTTAATTCAAGTATCTCTCTAGTTTCTGTGCCTCTTCTTGCACGTAAGCGTTCAAGTGCATGTTGAGAAACTTTGTATTCCTTTGCAAGAACAAGAATATCGACATCATCATCATTTCCTAGAAGTGGTTTTAGATGTGTTTCACACTCTGCTTCAATTCCTAACTTCTTGCAAGCGATATCAGTGACAGCTTCTGCCATGTGACGACACATGACAAGCTTTCCTCCAATGAAGCTGAGAAATCCTGTTGCACCCTCAGATTCGTGATTGACTATTTCATAGCCCCTGGTGACCTCACCTTCAGGAACCTTCCATATAGGTACCATTGGTCGGACACCTTCCATAGTCCTAATTATCCGAGCCTCTTTGATTGACGGAACTATCGGTTCAAAGCTTTTCAGTAAGTATTCGATTTCATCCTGGGAAGTGACAAGTTCATCGGGATTTTCCCATGTATCTAATGCGGTAGTACCGATGAGAGTTGTGTTTTCATGGGGATACATGTAGACCCATCTACGGTCAATAGCTCTTGTGGTTAATCCAATATTGACTACTCTGCGATCGAGGATAACGTGGCCACCCTTATTCAACCGAAGAGTTAGAGAAAATCCTGCAGACTTAGCTATTTTAGAAGCCCATGGTCCTGACGCATTGATGACTATCTTCCCGGTTGTCTGCTCTATCTCACCAGTTATCCGATTAAAGAATACCACTTTGTTGCCATCGCTATTATTAGATTCAATTTCAGTTACTTCACAATACGTTTTGACAGTTGCACCATGGTTTATCGCATCCATAGCTTGAAGTATGCATAGCCGGAAGGGATCGATGAAAAACTCCTCAATGTATCCACTTCCTATCACCTCGGAGGAAAGCATAGGTTCAAGTTCGAGGGAATCCTCAGGCGTAATGAATAGGAAAGGAGGTACTCCTCGTTCTTCGACTCGCTTCGCATATTCATTAACACCGCTAGTGCCATCCTTTGAAGAGAAGTCACTTAGATCCAACAGAGGGAACAGAATCGGATTCTTTGTCACAATGTGCTTAGCTATATGTCTGAAATGTTTTACTTCTTCAGAACACATATCCATTAACTCTGGCTCATTATAGTACTTGAAACCTGAACTGATCATTCCTGCACAGGTTCCAACGGTTGCAGAAGCAATATCGTCACGTTCTAGAAGCAACGTCTTCACTCCACGCATAGCGCAATCTCTCGCAACTGCAGTACCGGTGCTGCCGCCGCCAATAACAATGACATCGAAATCAGTCAAGGCACTTTCAGTCTCCTTCAGGTCAAACAAACCGATATTTCAGAGAAGTTTGACTAGACAATTCATTCGGAACCTAGCACAATACAAGGGTTTCGGAATTCGTTTCTCGGACGTGGACGCCTCATGAAGTTAGAAGAATCAGCTCAGCCAGCTCTGCAACGAGCAATTTATTGTAAATTGTATACTGTTGCTCATACACAGCATGGTTCTCAGGAATCGGTTCGCGTCGTTCCTCAACGCTAAACATGTTGGAAACCGCTTCCTCATAAGAACCGTAAACTTCTGTTCCAACAGTCCCAAGCATCGCTGCACCGATAACAGTGGAATCTTTTGACTTGGGAAGAACAACAGTCTTGTTTGTACAATCTGCTTGAATTTGCCGCCAGAGAGGTGAGTTAGCTCCACCTCCATCTATTCTGAGTTCAGCAAATTCAAGATCGAGAATACCCTCCATCATCTCTAGATACATATGAATTCCGTATCCATTGGCTTCCATTATCGCCCGAGCAATGTGAGCTTTCGTGTGACTGAATCCAAGATTGTAGAAAATTCCTTTGTTATATGCCATAAAAGGAAAAACAACTAGACCATCGCTCCCAGCAGGAATCGTTGCTGCTGATGACTCAATGATTTCGTAAACATCACGATCAGTTTTCGCTGCTAAAGCAATCTCTGACTCACAGTATTGATCACGATACCACTTGTATGCAAGACCTGTACCAGGAACTACGCCCTCCAGAATCCACTTACCAGGAATTGCAGATGGATTCGAGAACATAACGTATGGATCTTCAATATGCTCATCTGTATGAGTTATGATGAATGTGCCCGTACCTGTTGTAGCCTTAACAACTCCAGTTTGAATTGTTCCAGTTCCTAGGGCTGAGCATTGTTGATCTCCACTCCCCATAATAACAATGGTTCCTTTTCGTAGACCAGTGGCCTTTGAAGCCTTACCTGAGATCTCCCCAATTACACTACCAGGGTTTACAATCTCTACAAGCTTGTCGACTGGAATTCCAGTCTTTTCGCAGAGTTCTTCAGACCATTTGAGGGTTTCATGATCTATTGGACCAAATCTTGCATTTGCAGGCTCGCTTACCATCGCTCCGCATAATCTGTAATTTATGAAAGCATCAAGGAAAATGAATTTGTGGGCATTATTGAATACGTTTGGTTTATTCTCTATGAACCACATGAGCTTGTTAACGCTTTTCCGTGGTCCAATATCTTCTGCCATGTCCTTACTCTTCTGGGTTGACCGATTATCCATCCATGTTACAGTGGGTGACAGTGGAATACCATCTTTGTCGACAGGTGTTATGCTATCCCGTGCTGTGGCCACGACAGCACCTACAACTGCATCCACACCACCGTCCAAATTCGAGAGTGCTCTCTGCATAGTATTACATGCTGTTCTCCAGTATGTGTCTGTCAACTGCTCATGTATTCCAATGTTTCTGGGAAGAGGAGGATACTCCTCGTATGCCTTACTCAACTCTCGACCTTCCTCATCAACAAGTACAGACCTTGTACCTGTTGTTCCAATATCAAAGACTGCAAAGATACGACTGCTCATATTTGTCACCTGATATCACAAGTCGAATTGTCGTAGACAAACGTACAATATGAATCTCCCGACAGAGTTATCATCCCTATCAAGTATTCTAAATTTCAATGCCCGATGATTACCCTGTTCACATTGAAGTTGCACCAAATGTTCATTTAGTACGTGGAAGCAATAGAGCACGCTTTCCAGAAGCAAATTGTCTATTGGTTGATGAAACTCCACTGACACTCGTCGATGCTGGTACGAATATGGAGCACATATCGAGGTCTCTCTCTGATTTAGGTCATTCATTTACAGATGTTGAGCAGATTATTCTCACTCACTTTCATATTGATCATAAGGGACATGCCGCAGAAATTCAGAAGATATCTAATTGCGAAATCATTTGCCATCCTCTTGCGAAGAAAGGAGTTGAAACAATAGGTGGCATAGTTGAGGTCTATGGAATCAAGGAACATAGATTCTATGAACCCTGGAGGGAATACGTTGAATCAATTATGCCCTATGTATTCTCTGAATACGAAGTTACTGGTACTTTCAAAGATAAAGAACCTATCATAGTTGGTGATACCCAACTTATTCCTATCCACACACCAGGTCATACCCATGACCACACAATTATAGGTATTAATAACTTTGAAACACTCCTGCTAGTAGATATAGACCTTACTCAATTTGGTCCATGGTATGGTAATGTCGTGAGTAACCTTTCCGATTTCCGAGAATCAATGTCCAAGGTGATTGCCTTGGAACCCAAAATAGGAATTAGCAGTCATCTCTTAGATCCTGTTGAAGATGGGCTGATTGAGAAACTTCAGAAATTTTCTGCAGTGTTTGATATAAGGGAAGAGAAGATCATTAAATCAGTATGCGAAGGTCTCACTACTTTAGACGATTTAGCAAATGCACCAACCATCTACCCACGCCTTCCTTTCGTTCCCTACATCATCTTTGAAGAATATATGCTCCTAAAACATATAGAGGATATGACTGAGAGAGGGATCATTGAATATGATGATGAAACAATATACCTAAAGTAAAATGACGGATTCTTGTCAACACTAGGATAAGAATCCGATAGTCTGATTATTTGTGTGAGAATTTAGCTTCTCGTTTATTGAGAAATGCATCCACACCTTCTTCTTTGTCTTCAGTATCGAAAGTTTCACAGAAAGCATCAACCTCGAATCCAAGGTTTTTCTCGAGTGTCATCTCCCATGCATTATTCAATGACTGTTTTGCGAGTTTGAGCGCGATTCCCGGTCTGGTGGCCAATTTGTTAGCTAATTCCATTGTTCCCTCCAGTAGTGCGTCAATGGAATCAAATACTTTGTTTACAAGACCAATCCTAAAAGCCTCTTCTGCTGAGATGTTATCACCTACAAAAACCAACTCCTTGGCTACTCCAAGCCCTACCAAACGAGGTAATCGAACAGTGCCACCGTAACCAGGGATAATACCCAACTTAATTTCAGGTTGACCAAACTTTGCATTGGCAGAAGCATATCGAATGTCACAAGCCATTGCAATCTCACAGCCTCCACCTAAAGCAAATCCATTGATTGCTGCAATAACTGGTTTACTCATAGATTCAATGTATTTGCAGAGGTCCTGACCCATTTCAACAGCGGGTCTGACTGTTTTGGAATCATTGCCGGGAAATCCAGAAATATCGGCACCCGCAGCAAACGCTTTGTCACCAGAACCTGTCAGCATAACAACCCTGATGTTAGGATCATTTTCTGCATTTTTCATCATCTCAGTCAGGGCAGATCTTACTGCGCTGTTCAAAGCATTGTACTTGCTGGGTCGATTTATCGTAATCTTGGCAACATTGTCTATTGTTTCATAGAGTACAACTTCTTCGGACATTGAATACTCCTCCATAATACAGGTCATCAAACCAAGCTTGATCCTAAATAAGCGTTCTCAGCAATCAAATTCTATAACGACAGGATTATCAGGTGCGTATACCTCATAGTACGGTTGTTGAACGTGACTAATTATGAGCAAAGGTATGCTAAGGGAAGTGTGTAAAGAGTCACTTCAAGCAATGCGACAGTCTCTTCTTAGCTCATATGAGATGGGTAGTGTACTCCTTGAAGAGGCGTTATTTGCAGAGGCTTGGACAGAAAGAAAACCCGATTTCTTTGTCTTCTCGGATTACCGTCGAAATGAGGGACTACGCCGTCTCCGAGATGTTCTTGAAATCATAGATTACGCAATACTCCTATTGGAAGCACCAGAAGATCAAACACCTTCCGAGATTTACACTAAAGCTATGAAATCGGTATCACTTGTTAGACAATGGGCTAGAATTCTTGAAGCCTCGGCCTGAACCACCACAGAATCTGAAATTTCGCCTTAATCCTTATGTACTCGTTTGTAACTAGTGTAGCTGCACGCCGATACTAGATCGGAGAAGAGAGGAGAATGCAGCAGGCTGAAAAAAATAAGGTACTAGTAGGATCTCTAACCGCAATGAGAAATTCTCTTCTTAGCACGTACGAAATGAAAACCCATGTAACAGAGGAGAGCCTGCTACTTCAAGCATTCAGACGACCTAATTCAGAGTATGTTGTATTTTCTGATTATCGTCGCAATGACGGAAAGAGAAGAATCGAGGATGCCATGGAAGTCATCGATAGTGCCGTTGGAGAAATAGAAAAGACAGATTCACGACAGGCATCCAGAGTGTATTTGCAGACTCTCAAGGCAGTTGCTAGAATATCAAAGATGGCTTCTGTTCTTGAGTACTCTTTTCGACGAGATAATAAATTCGAAAAAGAAGAGAAGGAGGGCATGGTTGCCCTCGAACTAGCTTAAACAAGCCACTTGTAAGTAAGCTTCTTGGCATCGATGTGCTCATAACCTAATTTCAGAGACATTCCTACTTCTGGCATTCCCATCAAGTTGGTTATATGTGCCGTCAGGCGTTTTCCAGATGGAAATTCACCAATTGCTACGACGTAGGGAGCCTTAGATGACAGACTCTCTGGAGCAAAGTCTACGATAACATATGAATGCAACTTGGCTTCGGTTTCAGTTAATTCCTGCAGTTCACACTCACTCAAACACTTCTGACAGTGTTGTCGCGGTGGTAAGAATTCCGTCCCACAAGAGGTGCATTTACTCATCATGAGTTTCTCACCATCTAGAGCCTCTAGAAATTTCTGCATGAAAGGAGTCATCGCTTTGTCTGATGCATATCCTAGGTAGAGTTCTTTCTCTTCTGTCATTAGGACCATCCCCGCTCGAAGATGAAGCAGTTGACAAATTGACCTGATTGTCCGACGTTGTGCACAAATCCGTGCTTCACATCTTTGATCTGGCGGGAGGCATTCTCAGCTTCCCCTCGCATTTGTTTCATAACTTCGTAGGTCATTGAAACGCCAGTGGCACCTAGTGGATGGCCTTTACTCTTCAGACCACCATCGCAGTTGACAGGCATCCTGCCGGTAATGTAGTTCTCCTTGTTGTCAACAAATTCAGGACCCTTTCCAGGCTCTACAAATCCACAGTCCTCATAGGCAATCAGCTCTGCAATGGTGAAGCAGTCATGTACTTGAGCCATTTGCATGTCTTCTGGACCAAGTCCAGCCATTTCATATGCTGCCTTAGATGCCCTCTTTGCTCCAGGAATCGAAGTAAGACTTGTTCTATCTTGGATCTTCATCTCTGAAGCTCCGGCACCAATCCCTTTAATCCACATTGGTCGGTCTGTGAATTCTTTGACTCTGTCCTCAGCAGCAATAACAACAGCTGCTGCTCCATCAGTAATCAAGCTGCAATCATACAGGTTGAGAGGCCTGCAAATAGGAATGGCATTGTTTGCTTCCTCAAACGAAACCTCCTTGGGTAAATGGGCCTTGGGGTTCTGAGCACCATAATGGTGTGATTTGACGGCAATCTTAGCAAGAGTATCATGAGTCATATTGTACTCATGCATGTATCTTGAAGCCATCAAAGCATAGAAGGCAGGGAATGAAATTCCAAAAGGATACTCCCACCGCATATCTCCAGCTTGTGACATATATTCAGTTGCAGTCGCAGATGATACTCGGTTCATCTGTTCGACTCCTAGCACTAGCATGACATCATACAAACCAGCCGCTACCATACCCCAGGCCGCTCGAAGTGATGCGGTACCTGTTGTGCATGCAGACTCAACGCGAAGATGTGGCTTGTCCTGAAGGCCGATATAATCGGCGATTAGGGCGGAGCCAGCACCTTGTCCAGTGAATTGCGATGCTGCGTATGAAAGAACGGTGGCGTCGATTTTGTCCTGCGAGATGCCTTCATCATAGATGGGCTTGTATGCTTCTGCACAAAGCTCTCTCATGGTTGCATCGTAACGCTTTCCAAACTTGCTGTGGCCACCAGCCACAACTGCGACTCGTCTTGCCATTTGTTTTCCTCCGTATGGGATCTCTTTTTTTCAAGAAAAGAGATTCTCAAACTGATATCTGAGATATGGAGCAATCTATCATAGAGGAAATAAGTTTGACGGCTTGGTTGTTAACGAACTAGACTTCGGCATAATGATACGCGAATCTTACTTAGATTGAACTTCATACAGTTATTTCCTGAGGAGATATAGATGTAACTCACTTTCTCATGTACACATAGAGTAAACCAGAATGAAAAAGAGTGGGTGGGAATACCCACCCATGATTCAGGTTACTCGCCTGTGAACTTACCACGTCGCTTCTCAAAGAGGGCAGAGATTCCCTCACTAAGATCTTTGGTACCGAAGCATGCCATACCGGCCTTGACTTGGAATTCATGGTTGGTAGCATAATCACCGTCAAATGCCAGATGTGTGGCTTCTTTTGCCCATTTCAGTGCTACAGGAGCATTACCACCTAATTTCGCACCGTACCACATTGCTTGGCTAAGCAACTCTTCTTTTGGAACGACCTTACTGACCAAGCCCATATGAAGTGCCTCATCAGCGGTAACTTGTCCTCCAGTCAAGATAATTTCCATTGCTTTTCCTAGACCAACTATCCTTGGAAGTCGTACACACCCACCCCAAGACGGAATTAGTCCAAGACTCACCTCTGGTGTACCAATCTTTGCCTCAGTTTCACAGATTCTGATGTCTGAAGCAAGAGCTATTTCAGTACCTCCTCCAAGACAGAGTCCATGTATGGCTGCAATAACTGGTTTAGGACTCTTTGCAATCCTGTCGATTGCCGCTATTCCATCCTTAAGGAGTGGCTCAACCTCATCAGGTTTGCCAAGAAAAGTTTGAGCTGTCTTTAGGTCTGCACCTGTACAGAAGACCTTGTCATGAGCTGAGGCAATGACTATAGTACGAACATCAGGATCTTTCTCTGCCTCATCTATAGCGGCAACAAGATCATTGAGAAATTGATCATTGATACTGTTTAATGCGTCAAGACGATTCATCTTGATGACTGCCACGTTTTTCACTGGAGAGAGAAACGAGCCCTCCTTTGAATATAACATAGTTTCGAATTCTGGTATTGTAATCACCTTTTTTTGAAGATTCTGCCAAGGGTGATGACATGACCCCACTAATAAATACAGTTCATTTTAGAACGCCGATTGATAATTCGGCATGATATTAAGAAAAGAAAAGATGATGGCAAGGACAATGCCTTGCCATTCCTATTTTATTCAAGATACTTTGGAACCGAATAGCATTCACCATATTCTTCGTATAGCTTCTGCAACTCTGCTTTGACCTTATCACGACCCATCCTATTGAGAGTTTCAAATGGTCCCTCAGGGTAGGCCGCGCCAAGTTTCATCGCAAGATCAATGTCCTTCTCTTCAGCGATACCCTCATCTACGAGCAGCATAGCTGTTCGAAGAACTGGCATAGCAAGCCGGGTAACTATCCATTCTGGATCTGCACCCTTAGGTGGCTCAGGTTCGTCTGGTTCTCCACCATAATTGTAGAATCCTTTCTTGGTCTTTGTACCGAGGGCTCCAGAATCAACTAAGTTCTTGAGGATATCAGGTACTTTGAAACAATCACCAAGCTCTCTTTCAAGTGTGAGCCCGCTATGATATGCGACATCCAAACCAACAAAGTCAGCAAGTGCGAATGGACCTGCAGGATATTTTGCAATGGTTGTCATAGCAAGATCAATCTCCTCTTTTGTGGCGGCTCCACTTTCATAGAGGAGTATTGCTTCTCTCATTCCCGGAATGAGGATTCGATTAACGATGAATCCAGGACTATTCTTTGCAGTTACTGTGGTCTTTCCCTGTTTCTCACCAATTACTTTTGCAGCAGCTACTGTTTCGTCACTAGTCTTTTCCCCTCTGATAATTTCAAGCAGCTTCATAGCAGCAACGGGAGAGAAATAATGCATGCCTACGAATTTTTCAGGACGTGATGTAACACTTGCCATTTCGTCAATACTTAGTGTAGATGTATTTGAAGCCAAAATCGCATGGGGTGGTGCAGCAGCATCCACTTCTGCAAATACTTTCTTCTTAACTTCCATATTTTCGAAAATTGCTTCAATAATCAAATCTGCCTCCTTAGATGCTTCTGCAGCATCTATTGAGGTAGATAGATTACCCATCAAGCCTTGAGCTTCAGCAAGTGAAAGCTTTCCTTTATCCACACCAGTCATTACATCATTTCGGATTCTTTCGAGACCAGCATCAACTGCTGCTTGATTGACGTCAACTAGTGTAACGTGGATACCCTTACTTGCTGTTACATATGCAATCCCAGCTCCCATTAGGCCAGCACCAATAACTACCATCTTATTGATTTCCATTTTCTCAGTCCACCTACATCGCACTTGTCATTGCGATTAGAATCAGATTAGCTAAGGGATCAGCCTCATGAGCGCTTCCAATAACTTCTAGGCTTCCATCCTTCATAGTATTCTTGAAAGGAATTTCTCCAGTAAAGATACCAAGTAGTGTTGCTGAGTTAGCCTTGAAGATTACGTCAGGGCTAGGATACACGCCATCGTGAAGTGACATTCCGTCAGGTGTAATCACGAGGTATTGATCACCCTCCTCGGTATGAACTTGGAGGATTTTGCCATGATACCGACCAACCCATTCAGCTAGGTTCTTCTTGAGGTCATCCTTTGT
>DAOWDY010000130.1 GCA_030638785.1 Candidatus Thorarchaeota archaeon | reverse complement strand
CCTCCTCCACGCTCAATGAACCATTCAGTGACCTCTTGACCTTGAGGTCTTTCGTTGATGCTCACATTGTCGATTAGCAATTCGTAGTTGTTTCTGAAGTAGACATCTACGGTCATTGCTTTCTCATACGCATTATCACCTGCAGTTTCAAATTGTGTAGTTTGATTAAGTACAATCTGTGATAGGGTGACACCCACATCACCATAGATAGTTGCAATTGATGCTTCTGCTAATTCTCCAGGTAATGCATGATCTTGGATGTGTATCAAGTCTTGGTTATCGTATGTAACGTTATACTGAATCAATACCGTTTCATCAATCGAGCCTGTAAGGAAGGGACTAAAGAGCATAGTATCATATTGGTCAGTTTCTAGTGTGTAATCAATCAAGCGTCCTGCAGGAACAGTTGTGAATGAGTTCTCAATCACCCGGATATTTGGAAAGAGCACAGGTAGCTCCATGGGTTCAACACTGGGACCGATACTCACATTCATGCTAATTGTATAGATCTCATTCGTTGCTTGACTGAGTGGGATAGGAGCTAGAGATGAAAATCCCGAAAGTGTCTTACTCCATCCAGACCCATCGTATGCGTCATATGCGCTGCTTCTCCACAACTGTGCTGGGTTTGCAGGTTCAACTACAAAGAGCGTATTATTCATCATTGCCAAAAGGTCCTCTGGCAACATCTCGTCAAGTGGTAAGTCTGTATAATTGATGTTATCAAACCAATTGGTCCGACCGCCAGCCCAGTTGATATCATACGGCCACGGAGCAATATCATCGAGTTCAGTATGCGGTTCTGATGTACGAACCTCTCCAGCCTGGATAAGAATGAGAGTGTATGCTCCCCAAACCATAAGGAAAATAATAAACAGAGAACTCAGGATTGTGACTATCCCAATCTTTCGTTTAGCTTTAGTTGGAGTGTCACTCAAGCATATTTCCTCTCCGTGCATGGTGGTGCATATTGGGCTACATAAGGCGGCGGCTCAATAGCATTAAGAAAACAGGGCGTATTGTTTAAAGCGTTTCTAGCATTAGCCACAAACAAATATGACAAGACCCGACGATTTAAAGAATGCTTCTTTCTGCAGATATAATCGAGATGACAATTCATGTTTCCGGAGAAAGAGATTGATACATTCGCTAGAAGTGTATTGGAGCTTGACGGACAGGGGGCACACACATATGACCATACTAGGCGAGTTCTTGTAATCGCCCTGGAGATTGGAACGAAAGCTAGAGCGAATATCAGAATTCTAGGGGCTGCATCATTACTCCATGACATAGGTAGACCATATGAAGAGAAAACGGGTGAGTCCCACGCAATATCATCAGGTAACATGAGTAAAGATTTTCTCGCCAGTGTTGGATACTCTGACAAAGAGGTTGAGGAGGTTGTGAATGCAATTCGAACCCACCGATTCAGTGAAGGTATTGAACCTGTTTCACTAGAGGGGCAGATTCTAAGTGATGCCGATAAGATTGATGCAATAGGAGCTGTGGGAATCTTTCGTGCAATAGCACAAGCGTCTGTTTCTGGGCGGGGAATTGACGGATTTCTACAACATGCTGATGAAAAATTACTGAAATTGAAGGACCTACTCTACACTGAAGAGGCCAGAGATACCGCTATTGAACGCAACTTAATCCTAGAATCCTTTGTTGATGGTCTTAGAAAGGAAACTCAGAGCCATTAGGGATGCTCCTTTCTTAGAAATAGCTCCAGATATGATTCGCGAATCGAATCTTTTGAATCTAGACCCAACTTCTCAAGTTGGTCAAATATCAATTCTCTAGCAGAGGGTATCTGTTCTTCAGATTCCACAACTCGCTCTAATTCAAGGAATAAACCAACATGCTCAACGGAATCTATACTGATGACTGTATCTTCAAGTAGAAAGAATGAACGCTGCTTCCTAATAGTGGCAACATTCCGGAATCCAAGCTGATCGAGGATGGTTTTTGCAGAGGCAATATCAGCTATTCCAAGTGATATCTCAAGGCGAGTCTTTGTTGTTGAGTCTAGCTTTGGTCCTTTGTAGGTCATTTCCGTCTTTTGGTCTGGAATTGAAGGGCTTTCCTCGTATTTTGTGATTTTCCCTCTACTTCTAATTCTCAGAGCTTCATCGGTCTGTTCAAAGGATCTACAGGGATGGTCGAAGTAAACATCAGTCTGGGTTTCTATGTTTGTCTTCTTTGCTCCCAGTTTGAGAAGAACTGACTCGATAGACTCTTCGTCTGGAATTGGAATCTTCATCTCAACTTCATAGCTTATTGCGTTCATCTTTGAATCACACATCCTTACTGTCTACGAAGCTCAGATTGTAATTCAGGGTGTTAGGTATTTCCCTTTACGAGTGGTATAGCGGAACTAAGATAACTAAGGCAGGTATGATTCAGAGGGCTGGTGACGTTGTGTTGGAAGACAGGCAGTACAAATGCGCGAAATGCGGAAAGGAATACACAGACGAAAATGTTCCTCCAAATGATTCCTGTGGAGGGAGAATTGACGTATTCCATAACCT
>DAOWDY010000177.1 GCA_030638785.1 Candidatus Thorarchaeota archaeon | reverse complement strand
ATTCAAACACAACGCTCATAGCCTCAAGGGGTGCAACTTTTACACCCGGTATCTTTGAAGATGTGGTAGTCATTCCGGGTGATACATTGAGCTATGAAGATATCACATTCGAATTTTATCCATCGTACAACATTGACAAATTCCGTCCAGAAGGTCCGCTATTTCACCCGCCTGGCCCCAATAATATTGGTGTTGTAATGGACTTCAACGGAACCCGTGTTTATCATTCTGGAGATACTGATGCAATTCCAGAGATGTCTAATATCACCGCCGACATTGCCATGCTACCAGTCAGTGGTTATGCATGGATGACAGCTGATGAAGCTGCAACTGCGGTAGAATACCTTCAGGAATCTGCGAATTTGACTTATGCGATTCCGATACATTGGGGTTACAATAGAGGGTCTCTTTTCGATGCCGAGAGATTTCAAGACCTAGCAAATTGTACTGTTATCATTTTGGATATGCTGTTCTCATGATACGATAGATAGTGACTCTCCCAACAACCTATGTCATTGTCGAGTTGTCTGTTTTACCCTTTCGTTCTACGTCTTGACCATACAACAATGATGACTATTGCAAGTGCTAGAGCTACACCACCTCCAACTAGGTACAGAGAAATATCCACTGAGGTAGGAGTTGATGGGATATCAGTGGAAGAGGTCGAAGTTGTTGGTAATGTGACAGGAGTAGTTGTAGTTGGTTCAATTGGAGGAATGTATTCAGGAATCTTTGGGAATATCTCAATTGAGTAACCTGGACTGGGGATGTCTTCAGAGATGAGAAGCAATCGTGTACCATTAGCAACAATTTCAATTGGAATCTCTAAAGCACTGTCACTCGAAGAAAACTGGCCTAGGGAAGAGTTAGAATCCAATGAGTGAACCCAATAACTTCCATCAGGATATCCAAAACGAGAAAGATCCAGAATATAGTTGAAAGATCGATTTGTGTCATTGAAGTTCGAGATTCCCGCGAGGAGCAGGCCATTAGTTACTTCGCATTGGGTGATCATCATATTCTCGGTTTCATCAGTTGAGATGGATTGGGACAGGTTGAGAAATTCAGCAAACGACCGAACGATTTTCTTGTACAGATACCAAAGATCAGGTTTCTTGTCAGACGGAAATTCTGGCTCGATGATGTAAGACCATGCAGCACCAATATAGAGAACATATCCTGAATCAGGTTCTGAATCATTGTGGTAGAGGGTGAGTGGAGAACGAGTAAATTCAGTGTGTTCTTCTCCATCAGTAAGAAAGAATCCTTCAATTGGATTATACCCAATTTCGCTATCGCTGATGTTGAGTAAGTAGGTCCCGTGACTTTCAGCCTCATAGTTTAGTAGTTCAATTCCCAGAATGTTGGGTTTCGTGATATTGATCAAGACTGATGCCACAATGATATCTTCCTCACATCCTGATTCAATTGCATAAAGATTACTTCTTACGAATGGGCTTTCTGTAGAGTTGATGCCACCCATAAAGATGACATTTCCACCATCCGCCACGAACTCGTTAATCTTCTCAACAGTCAGGTCATAGTGCCATCCATCAGTAAGCAACACGAGCGAGTACTGTGACATGTTAACGTCTGTTGTTGCAAAGCATCGTTGATTAACCAGGTCATATTCGGAAAACAAACCAATGTCTGCTACATTCAGTATTGGCTCTCCTGTTTGATAACCACTCCCTATAACCAGCACTTCTGGCTGGGAATTCATAACTGGAAGATTCGTTAACTGACCCGCAAGATTGTCGACATACATCCAATTCCGAATTCCCATCTCGTCTTCTCTTTGTTGCCCCCACGCCCAGTCAGAACTGTCATTGTACTGTGGTGCCCAATCAAACCAACCCAAAACATCCACTCCTGACAGATAGGCCAGCCAGGTTTCTCTGCGAATCTGCTCATAGCTTCCTACATTGTATGTAAGATCATCTCCTCCCACATTGACGAAATCCCAGATAGTTCCCCAGATATCAAATTGGAGCTGTTTGTTTGGCATTGATGCTTTATAGCGCCGTATTGATTCATAGAGTAGCCATGGATTATCAAAGGCATAGAAGCAGTCCATCGCATTTACTTCTCCCTTGAGTTCGTAGGCTGCACATGTCTCTTCACCAATTCCCCAATTTGGGGGCATTATCATGTATTGAATCACATTGACATTGGGAGCTTTTGATTTGACGTAGTCATGAATGAAGTTGTACGCCCAGACACTCTTCTCATTAAGCCACTCAGTAAACACAAAGGTCTCAGTCAGATTCAATTGAGAGTATGGCTTAAGCCAATACCCTGTTTCAGAATGGTAAGTATCATTGTAAATTGCAATCTCAGGAGATAGTGTATCTCCAATATCTGTGTACCTTCGCCAACCCGGTTCTTCATCACCAATAACTATTCCCCAAAAATGGTCTGGATTGAAAGCAAACATGTTGAAATCAATCTCATGTCTGAGGTAGGATTGAACCGTTGAATTGTAGAAGATATCAATGGGATTCGTGATATTCTCTCCCCACCAATGTATAATCTGAATTACTTTGACGCCTGCTTCTGCCAATGCTTGAGCCATGACCGCGTCTCCTGATGATCCATGCCCATTGAATGTCCAGTAGGAAATATTACTACCAATGATTGTGTCAACAGGTGAAAACCCCCCGCCATGCCTTGTCTCCACTGCCCTCACATTGTCAACCAATCCACATGGAAGAAGTATGAGTGATACAATTAGAATTCCCTTTCCAATTTTTGTTCCCAATGCGAACCCCATCTATAATGAGCAAATTTCTCAAAGAATCTTTTGGTAAATAGCATTGAAGCTCAGTCATCATTAGTCTGCATCTATCTTCTATTGTCCGGGATCTCCACGTTATATCTTCCAGCAGCAGGGTCCTTACGCATTTCCATTATTCCAATCCCAAGTCCATGGACAAACAGCTTCTTGTTCGGCACAATTCTAATGAAGACCAGATCTTCTGCATCAATATCAGTTTCAAGGGCCATACTGAGAATCCTTGATTGTTGGAACGTTTCAACTCCAACAGGGTCATCAAGGGGGAGAATGTCAGCATTTCCCTGAAATTGTACCACATTAGCAGGGACAAACCGAAGATAGTAGTGTGGAAACGTAACTACGAATGACACATTTGGATTGGATCTTATGTTCCTTGTCTTCTTGTATTTCGCTTCTGTGGCTATATAGAAATAGAAGGGATGCGGGTCAGGAGCTATTCCATATAGAATCCCTGTAGAGTGTGATCGACTCTTTTCATCTACGGTTCCCAAGATTCCAAAACTTTTCTTTCTCAGCTGACTTGCTACATAATCGAAGGGGTTCCCCGTCATTAGAAATCACTACCTCCAATAGAGCATGAACGCAATTTAGCTTTTGTTCTCGTTGTCACCTCTCAAGAACTTGAGATATCTTCCGAAATCCCTCGGTCTAACACATAGACCTGGGACCTTGGTCATGTAATCGGAGTATCCCTCTCCGAATCTCTCAACAAGCTCTTTTTCTTCTACACGAGTGAGTCCTTTCAATACAAGATAAACCAAGATCAAGAAGAAGAAAGAATAAACAGAAAATCTCAGAGTAAATGCTCCAGCTGCTAGAAGAATTCCCCCAAAGTATGTTGGATGTCTTAGCACAGAATAGATGTCATTCTCCTTTATCTCTGATTCCTCAGGGAAATATAAGTAAACAACGAGCATGTAATCGATTCCAAAAGTGAGAATAGACCTTCTCATTGATAGGAATCCTAGAATGAAGAAAGGGATTCCTATAAGGAGCCGTATCGCAATATCTAACTCCAGTGGAACTCCCAAGTATGGAAGGAGAGACCTTGAGAATGCAATTGTGAGGTCGTTCACCGGGGGTACTGGTGGAAGTGATCTTACTGAAACAAAGGCGTGAACTATGAGTGACATCATCATGAAAACGCCTGTCGCACCACGCGGGAGCATCTTCTGATAAGCCAGATCGCCAAATCTCTTCTGCATCTCCTCTTTCTTACGCCAGAGACTCGTGACTAGGTATAGTCCTACGGCTGCTATACAGGTACTGATAATGAAGACTAGGAATGGTTCTATTGCTGCAAGTAGGGCAATATCTGGAAGTAGCCTGGGAAGTAGTTCGATGAATACCATTACCCCTAGGCTCAGGAATAAGACTGTTAACATTAGAATTGGAATTGCTGCGATTTTTCTACCAGCTAGCCTCGGAAGTTTTTCTCGCACCTTGTCCGTTCCTTTGAATTCCACATGTATCACTTTCCTGCCCAATCAATCGGAACTGTAATCAGTTAAGTTGAAACTGTGTTATATGTCCTCTCCAAGAATTATTCCCGATGAGGTCTTTGTATGAAGTTTGAACCTTTCGAACTTGAACGTATCCAATCAAAATGGGAGCATGTTGTTGAAATCAATCTCACTGAGAGCGGAGTTTCGCCCATTACACTCGGTGAGCTAATTGACGACCCACGTTCCCGTCCATTCCTCTTTGAAAGAAGTCTTGGGTACTCACAAACGAATGGTACTGAGAAGCTGAGAGACCTGATTTCCTCAGACTATGCCGGGACAACCAGGGACAATGTTCTGGTCACAAATGGAGGGGCCGAGGCGAATTTCGTCGCAGCGTGGTATCTACTACATGAGAGCGGTACTAGAGATGAACTGGTAGTACTTCTCCCCAATTACATGCAGCTCTATGGAATTTGGAAAAATCTTGGAGGTCGCGTCAAGTCATTCCATCTGAAAATGCAGGGTGGTGAGTGGGTTCCTGATATGGAGGAGCTAAAGGATGCAGTATCTGAGAGAACCGCCGCAGTTGCTATCTGTACTCCTAACAACCCGACGGGTGCTATTCTTGATGAATCACAGCTGAAGGAGATTGCTGACATAACCTACGACATGAATGCGTGGTTACTCTCAGACGAAATCTATAGGGGTGTCGAACTTGAAGGGCCGAAAGCCCCCTCTGCTTTTGATTATAGCGAGAAGGTCATGATCACGTCAAGTCTTTCAAAGGCGTATGGACTCCCTGGACTAAGATTAGGTTGGATTGCCACCTCGTCTCCTGAAACCGCTCAGGACATCTGGGCATATACGGACTATACCACGATATGTCCATCTACACTGAGCGATCATCTAGCTACAATTGCACTTGGTCCGGATGTTCGAGAACGACTTGAGAAACGTGCAAGAGAACGAGTTGGTGCCCATTGGCATATTATGAAGGAGTGGTTGGACGATCATCATGATATCCTAGATTATGTGCCACCAAAGGCCGCGTCAATGTGTTTTCCAAGATACGATTTGGATATCAAATCTCTAGACCTTGTTGAGAAACTCCGAATTGAAAAAGATGTTCTTGTGGTTCCCGGGTCTCACTTCGGAATGGAGTATTATCTTCGAATTGGATTTGGATATGAAGAGGCGAAATTGCGAGAAGGTTTACGTAGAATTTCTGAGCTAATGCGCATTATTTCCTAAAATCTATAGTCGCAAAATTACACCCAGACCCCTAAACACAGAAATCGTTTCCTAGGGACAGATTTTCTGCTCTCCTCCAGATGGAGGATTTAGATGGTGCCCAACTTATCTCTCAAAGTAGGTAGATTTTTCATAGTACACTCCTTCTGTTTCATAATCGGTTTTCATGAGGAGTTACCCGTAATGACATCGAAGGAGGAGATTATGGAAGCTGTTCACCGAATGGTGACCAAGGTTGAAGAACCAAAGAATCAGAAACGATTCAAGAACTATGACAAGATAATGCTGATGACATTCAAGGATATAGAACTCGATGTAACGATTAACTTCAAGGATGGAAAAGCAGTTGTACAAGAGGGTACCCCTGAAACTACAGATATGAAGATCATAACAGATACGATCACACTACTTGGAATTCTCGATGGTTCACGCTCTGCGATGAGATCCTTCATGGGTGGTAAGATAAAGGCTGATGGCTCCCCTCGTGATCTGATGAAACTTCAGAGTCTCCTAAAAGCCTAGCTCAATAGGACCTCATCATATCCCAGATATCTGCCTCATCCTCAACTACTTCTTCAGGTAGCTCTATTGGAGTTCCTGCCTGCAATGCCATGAGGTAGATTTTACAACTCCTCTCTAGAAGAATAGAATTCAGTAACGCTTCTTCGATACTCTTCCCAAAGCAAAGAGAACCATGATTGGCTAGTAGAACACCACTCCTCATGTCTAAGGCTTCAACGACATGATTTGCGAGATCCTTTGTCCCCGACATGGCATATTCTGCTACACGTATTTCTCCACCAAGCTTTGGAACAACCTCGTCGATGACCGTTGGTAGAGGTCTTCTTAGTACTGCTAAGGCAGAAGCGAAAATACTATGTGAATGGACGATTGCCTTCGCTTCCTCTCTAGCTTTGTAAACACCAAGATGCATGTGCTTCTCAACACTAGGATTTCTCTCACCCTCAATGGTTTCTCCTTCGAGGTCCACAACCATCATCTCATCAGGTGCCATAGTCACATAATGAACGGAACTTGGTGTCAGAACAACATGTTCCCCAATTCTGATGCTAGCATTCCCTGATGAGCCTATTACCATTTCTAGATTGATCATCTCAATGCAAGTATCCAGCAAACGCTTCTTCTCTTCTTCGTACATCCTTACTCACGTTCCAACCAGACATCTTTCCATTTTGAATAATACCCTTCGTATTCCTGTACCCTCTCATCAGGTTGGAAGGTTTCTTTCCACCTCACCATTGCTTTACCTGCTTCTTCGATATCTTTGTGTACTCCAATACCTACAGATGCACAGATAGCCGCCCCGAGTAGACTTCCCTCTGTCTGTTCGGGTACTCTAACTTTTCTTCCTAGTACATTTGCCAACATCTGATTCCAACTATCAGACCTTGCCATTCCGCCAATTGTCTTGATTTCCCTTACTTCACCAAAGCGCGTCAACTGCTCACAGTTTCCCCTAATAGAGAACGTGATATTCTCCAAGACTGAATGAATCAGCGTCGCAGCATTTAGGGGGGTAACAGAAGGCAACGCTGGTTGTGGAAAATACATTCGAGCAAGAGGTACATTTGTTATCTTAGTACAATCCATGATATTGGGTCCTAATCCAGCAGTTGTTTCATTGCTACCTGGAGGAATACCTTCAAGGATTTTTTCGAAACTACCGAACGTACTCTCTCTACAGGTGTCTGGATTTTCTGAACGTTCACACAGAAGATTGATGACCCATTCAAGATACGCCCCTGTTAGAGTTGCATTACTCTCAATCGTCCACTTTCCGGGAATCATATGACTCCCTGTCCATATTTTCATCTCGGGATCGCAAGTGAGCTTGTCAGTAATCAGCATCACTGGTGCTGTACTCCCAGCAATTACTCCTATCTCGTTGAGATTCGTCTGAGCAGAGATCAATGCACAATGGGTGTCTGTTCCACCTTGGACTACTTGCAAACCCTCTGGAAGGGAGCACTCTCCGTGGGCTTCCTTAGTAACTTCACCCACTACATCTCCCGCTGATCTAATCTCAGGAAGTACACTTCTTTCAAGACCTAACACTTCTAGTATTCTTTGGCTCCATTTCCCTGCCTGTAGTTCATAGAATCCAGTTGCACTTGCTGAAGCAGGTTCCGTAACAAATACTTCTGAAAGCCTGAATGTTAACCAATCACTAATGGTCAAGACGTGTGCTATTCTCTCAAAGATTTCAGGTTCATCTTCTTCAAACCACGCAATCCTTGCAGGTGCAAACATCATGGGTGGCCAGCACCCAGTAAGTGAATGATATTCTTCTCCTATCTCCTCTTCAATGATGTATTGTGTCATAGAGCCCCTTGCGTCGATATTGGGACTTCCGTGAAGCTCCTCACCATCTTTACCAAGAAGGACCATTCCATGTCTTTGGCTTGTCGTTGCGATTGCTTCTGGTGTGTACCCTTTTGTAGCAGCTTCATCAACCGCCTCGCGGATTACAGTGGATGCATATTTCCAGAATGTCGCTGGGTCGAATTCCTTTGCAACTTCAAGAAGCTCGGAGGTCTCGTAAGACCAGGATCGACGGCTAATGGCAACGACTTTCCCTTCCTTGTCCACAATCATGCATCTGACACCAGTCGTCCCTGCATCAAGAGCTGCAACTGTCATCGTGAACACCTTCTATGTAAGTACTTCAGGGTTGAGTGTATTCTCCGGGACTCCACCATCTAAGAATATCCTAATTGCCTCCACCAAAGCAGTTGATTGACGCTCAATGGTCTGTATTGTATTTCCACCGATGTGGGGAGTCACTGTTACATTATCAAGTTCCAGAAATATATTATCACCATCTACGGGCTCCATTGAGAATACATCGAGACCAGCAGCAGCAATTATTCTGTTTTTTAGTGCATGAAGGAGAGCATACTCATCTGTTATCGAAGCCCGCGCTGTGTTGATGAAGATAGCAGTCTTCTTCATCAGGGCGAACTGATCCTTCCCTAGCATTCCTCTAGTTTCATCATTTGGTGGGCAATGAACAGTTACAACATCAGATTCCTTTAGCAACTCTTCTAATTCAACTGCTCTACCATTCACTTCTGAGAGTCTACCTTTGTCGACATAGGGATCAAAGACAAGTATCTCCATGTTAAATGAATCAAGCCTCTTAGCTACCTCAAAACCAATATTTCCAAGTCCTATGATGCCTAGGATTTTCCCATTGAGTTCAAAACCCATAGTATGGCTATACAATCTTGCAAAATCACCAAAATCGTCCACAAAGAAATCATCATCTATGAATTCTTTTGCAACAGCAATCCTTCTAGCTTGATTGAGAATTAGGGCTATTGTCAGTTCTGTAACTGCCACAGTATTTCGCCCAGGCACTGATACAACTGGGACTTGCTTTTCAGTTGCGGCCGGAATCGAGATGTTGTTAGGTCCTCCTCTTACGCATCCAATAAATTTGAGATTAGTCCTCTCAATTACTTCCTCTTTAATTTCATCTCCTTCAACAATGACCATTTCCGCACCGCTCTCTTTAAGGACTGAGAGAAAGGAATCCCCTAGGTACAATTTACCAGTATCAAGCCAGCTTCGATAATCTACATCAATTCCCATATTCTTCAAACGAGTGATTCCGTCTTCTGTGAATGGTGCCGTGATTAGTAATTTCACTCAGGAATCCCCTCACTCAGTTGTCAAATAATCATAGCAGAAGCTTCTGTAGCTTCAATAGATCTGGAACATCTCCTTTTGTCTTGAGCTTGCCACTTGAATAGGCTGCCATCGGACTTTGAGTTTTATCAATGATGCCAAAGAATACCGTTGAATCCATTGTTACACCCAAATCTGTTTCAGCTATCCCTACCCCTATAGCATCCACAGTAGCATCACCAATTTGCAGGAATACATCAACATCTAGATCCGGAAAGGTGAATTGTATGGTCTTGTGGTAGCCCTTGAATCTTCTCTGGATTTTTGGATTTTCAAATTTCTCAGAAAGTTTCCTTAGTTCGTTTAAAATTCTCTCCTTTGTCATTGAGATTCCCAGAGTGTGATAGAGGCAATCGATGTTATATCTTCTGTGCAATTTTCCTTCTTTTTGAGCTGAACCATACTGATATAGCCAAACCAACCAATGAGGGGAATTATGTCCCTTATCGTTGTCACATTCTTCTCTTCTCTAGCCTCTCCATGTCTTATTGACACGCACACTAAAAGAATAAGCGAGTCGGGTGCCCGAACCATTACTCCAGAGATGTACAAGAAAGAGCTAGCCAAAAGAGAAAATGTTCCTGTGGAGCGACTAGTACTATTCATTGGTACTGGTGGAACTGAGAAAATGGTGGCAGACTTCGTACGTGATACCAATTTGCAACCTCCCATGATTCTCTTCAGTCATCAGGCGGACAACTCCTTACCTGCATCTATGGAGATACGAACCTATCTCGAGAGGAACGGATTTGAAGCATTTATTGTTCACTTACCTCTTCAGGGACTCATTGACAAGCTAACCAGATGGGTAGAGTTTGAACAACATCTGGAAACAATCAGGAATAGCAAGCTAGGAATTGTTGGCCCTCCCTCATTCTGGTTAATTGCATCAAATATAGATCGAGAACTTGTCAATAAAAGATGGGGATTGGAATTCAAAGAATATGACTTGAGCCTCTTGAAAGAACCACTGCGAAATGAATCTCAAATATTCGAAGAATATTCGAAAGGAGCTACGAAGATTGACATTACTGAGGACGAGCTAAAGAAAGCCGCTAATGTTGCTTCGCGTTTGGATGAACTCATGGAGTCAGAAGAACTGAATGCTGCAACGGTCCAGTGTTTTGATTTTCTAATGGATACAAATGTCAGTGGGTGCCTAGCTCTCTCGCACATTAACAACAAACCGGGTCGGATAGCAGGTTGCGAAGGTGATGTTCCTACAACATTCGCTATGCTTCTCGCACGACTTTTGACAGGGAGTCCCACCTTCATGGCCAACGTTACAGAGGTTGATGAGGAAATGAATTCTGCTGTCTTTGCCCACTGCACAGTTGCGACGTCTCTTGTGAAGGATTACGAATTCACTACTCACTTTGAAACGGATTTGAGTGTAGGAATTAGGGGGATCTTTGAGAAACAAAAGGTGACAATCTTCAAGGTGTCAGGTGATGAGCTGGTTGACTACTGGGTATCCTCTGGAAGTATCAAGGAGAATCTTCGCAGTGATGATGGTTGTCGGACACAGATCCGCGTGGAATTAGAAAGAAACGTGTCGTATTTTCTCGATAGTTCCCTAGCAAATCATCATGTGATTATTCCCGGTGACCATGTGGAACTGGTTGAGGACTTCTTCTCATTTGTGTATCTCAGAGAGTAACTACATTCCCCTTGTGTCAAAACTGAAACTTCAAACAGGCTCACTGCACCAGTTTTCGACCTATCTTGAGGTAGGAGCGAACATAGTCGTAATAGTATGTGATGGCGATTCAATTACATCTTATATCGGGTAAAGCGGGTCTTGTAAAAGCCTAACTCGGAAAATAAGGCAGGATAACCTCTTCTGAAAAATGCAGAAGTCAGTTGAGTCCACTATACAATACTGAATAGCAATGACAGATCGGGGAAGGGTGTTGTCATTATGGAAGTGAAAAACGGAGGTAAACAAATAATGGCAGAAACCGAAGGTGCTAGAATTAACGAGTATATGATGCAGGGCACCATTACTGTATCTGAGATTGTGAAGGAACTTGGTGAATTGGGTGTAATTCCATTTGATGTCCGAACTGGACTGGATCAGCGAAGTATCTCATATGATTCATTGTGGCGCCCATGTATGGGTGTCATAGCAGGATCTAATGAGGACTGCCATCATCTCTTCACCATTGCAGCAATGGCTGGTTGGGATTCGGAATATGACATCAATGGTCGAGGAGTCATACTACGTCGATTAGCGTCCGATGCAGAGGGAACTCTTGGTGCCTGGGCAATTCTTCTCAATGCAGCAAGGATTGTCATGGGTGAAATAGGTTCATCTAATTAGTTCATGCAATCATGTACGCTACGGTGACAAGGTGTTCCTATTCTAGGTGCAACAATATTGGCGCGTATTCCTTTCGAAAAAAAGGAAGACCCAATTGTTATATAACGGCAGAGCAGTAAAAACTAATTTGCAGAGTTCAGGTCTGCATCGTCCGCCGGGAGGACAGTTGCTTGCACAGAAACGACATAGACAATGACACATCACACCAGACCCCGCCACGGAACATTATTGACCACGCCATGGAACAGAATTTACGAACTAGATTATCGACTTTTCCAAATGATTCCCATACTTGGTTCATTCTTGGATGTCTTCTTCGAAAGAAGGGAAAGTTGGAAGATGCGGAGAGATCTCTTCGCAGAGCTGTGACATTAAACCCCTCTCCCATGATGTTCTGGGCAGAGCTTGCTCTTGTAATGAACATGCTGGGCCATGGAATTGTTGACCCAGAGGTTTTGAGTCGTCTTGGAGCAGAGCAGCCTGAAAGCACACCTTCGGAAAAATTACTTAGGAACCTAGATGCGACTCGGGGTAATGATAGCATAAGAAAATCTGAGGCAATTCCCCGGATTAACTCACATTTGACCTCTCCTTGTGTGTCATGTCCAGACTATACCTACTATGGATGCAGACGCCAAGAGGCATGTGCAGATTTGTTAGCTTGGAGGACTCAGGCTAAGTAAGCATGATTGTCCTTTCCATGAATTGAAACCGAAAGATTTGATATTAGGTTTGAAAGGCTCATCAAATCCTTCAGACTATTGATATTCCAAAAGACATGGGTGATTCAAAACATGGAAGAGATGCTAGAACAATGGAAGAACGAGCTGATCGAAGCAGGACTTATCCAACCCGGTGAAGAAATCAGTCAGATGGATCTAATGCAACGTTGGCAGAAATACCAGAGCCAGAAGATGAAAAAACAGTTATCTGGTTTTACTAAAGAATTTGAACCGAAAGAAGAGGCAGCACCCAAACCAGCGAAGGCAAAATCAAGTAAACCCAAAGGGGACGATTTGGAAGAACTTAGAAAGATGGTTGAAGAAAATCCCGAGCTTGCAGATCAATTTGCCCACCTGGCAAAGTCGGAATCTCAGAAATTGGAACGAAAGGGCAATGTTCGAGAGGGTATAAAACTAGCTTTGAATGCTCTTCTTACAAAAGCAAAAGGTGCAAGCTATTGTATGATTGTTGTTGATCATGCCTGGATAAACTTCCGTCACAAGAAGAGCAAAGACAATCTTCACCTTCAAGTTGCAGGTAACAAGTATATCACTCCACTTGAGTTAACGGACAAAGATATCAAGAAACTCGAAGCGATGGGAATTCCACCGGAAGAAGCCTCAATTGAGATATATGCCACAGATTTTGATGATACTCCTAGAGACCTTGACAAGATAGTAGAAACAGCCCTTACGATATTCAAAGACGTATATCATATCAAAGATGGCAAAAGGGCTTACCTCGAGCTTGATCTTGCCAAAGGTGAAGACGAATCCGTCCGAAAAGAAATAGCACAATATTTCACTAGTCGGGATGGAAAGAAGTTCAAATGGAAGTGGAATAATTCTATATAGAATTGAGAATGTGAGTGAACTAATTTTCGCTCATCCTTTCTTCTTAAGACTCTCCATATCACTGTGTGTTTTGTAAACACCAACGGCCTCTGCACATGCTGGAGGTGCGTATACAATTCTCTTGAGTGCAGAAGGGGGACTAAATTCTTCTTGTCGGTCATGTCGCCTTCTGTTACCGGTATTATTCCCAGCAAGAAGTGTGAGTATGATTACTCCGAATGCCACTATGAGAATAACTAAACCTGGTTCCATAAGAAACCCAATCAATATTTCATTAAAAGGCATATGACCCCAGCATTTGTGAAAAGACTATCGAATTAAAAACGACGAAAGCAACTTCGTCTTGGTTTCAAGATAATCTACTACCGTGGATCTTCCAACAATAGCTACGAGATTGGGCTCAACATCTTCAAATGCACTATCTATGAGCCACTTGAAACTCCACGATATGACACTGACTAAGGCAATTAGTTCGAGATTTTGCCAATGATCTTTTGGAATTCCTTTCTTAACAAAGTGATTTTCTTCTATACTTGATGTTGTGTATGATTGAGTGAATAGATACGCAAGATCATAGAACATATCTGCAACACAGCATTCCTCAAGATCTAGCAGAGATACTCCATTGTCTTGGAATACAATATTCCTCTCGTAGAGGTCTCCATGAATTGTCACAGGATTCCAATCCATCTCGGAGATTTTTTGATGGACCCCCTCTACATTAGACCAGAATTGGTTCAAGAGATCTATCATGTCATTATCAAATCGCTTCTTCCACTTTGCATGCTTTAGCTTCAAGGAACTCATTATCCAGTTTACATACTCACTGCCTTCATTATACTTTCGAGCGTTGGGTATCTCAAGTTGGTTCAGTTTCCACAAAGTGTGCTTGAGCTGATTGAAGTGTTCCCCCCTGATATCATTAGGATCTGAGTAGATTTTACCCTCTGCATACTCAAGAAGAAAATATGGTATCTTCTGATCATCACCAATCTCCCCAATTCCGAGAGGTTGTGAGCAAATATCTTGTTGTGACAATAGATCGTGGATTGAGTAGAGTTTCTGAAAATCTGTGCCATCCAACCTTGGAGGAATCTTTGCAATGAACTTCGGAATGCCATCTTCAAACCCGAGGAAATTAAGAGAAGACCATCCTCCAAGTGGATACTGAGATAGAGTGATCTGTCCTTCGTAAGGCACCTCAGATGCAATAGCGGCCTGAAATTCACTAAATGGGAGGTTATAGACTGACTGTACGGCCCGCGTTTTCATTATTCTATGAACAATAAATTCCGCACTTAAAGTGTATCAAACGAGGTTTCACCTTCCAAATACTGGTGGAAGTGGATAGAAGTCAATGAATTAACAAAGAAAGAAATGGGGGATAGGAACCCCCATAATCTATGTCATTGCTAGAATACTACTACCATGTACTTGCTGCATCAGGATTCTCGAAAGCATCCTTTATTGATCCCTGCATTAGATAGATTATCACAATAATCGGAATCACCATTGAAGGTGCCATAGTAAGAGCTAGAGCTGCTCCAAGCAATGGAAAGATTGAGGTAATCCAAACCATCATCAAAATAGATGTGATAATTCCAATGATTTCAATCACAATTGCGGCTTTTCTAGCCCATGGTTGCATACTGAATAGGGAAAGTCCGATAATCAGATTCACTACTCCTAAAATGCCACTATAGGCTGCGTAGAGGATTCCATAAATTAAGATGCTACCTGGAAGTCCAATTAGATTTAATGCAGCTCCCAAAATCAGCAATATTGCAAGTATTGTTACACCAGTAGGTCGATTTGTCATTTACTATCTCCCCAATATCAGGAAAAACTCCCTGATATTGCAGCAACTTTTGTCTATGCTAATAAACTCTTTCAGCTACCAAATGCCAATACCGTCGTTAGAGTCTCTGTCTCTTAGTATTGTAGACTTAAGATTTTCATAATCACCTCTGGCCTTGATCAATACTCCTTCTCCAGAGACGACAACTCGAATTGGTTGATCATCAGTGAATCTCAATGTGAATATTACCCGTTGTGGTTTAAGACAATAATAGCCAATTCCCGCCGCCATAGTTATACCAATGAGGAGGATCATCCCTCCTATTCCGATTAGTATTCCTTGAACTGTACCGAACATAAGCGGGATCAACAAGAAGGGTGCTAGACATGAAATTACACAAGATACACCACAAACTTTGAGATCATGCCTTTCTTTTGTAAGAGTGATGTTCCTCTCTGATAGCACCTTCAGTCTATAGTCCCTTCCAATAATAGTATCCAACCAACCTTTCACTCTTGCTTTGATCTCTTCTAGAGTGAAATGTGAGGGTACTTCATATTCCTCGATTCTTTGTAATTCCACGATTATTCCCCCGAAGTGTCTGATTTTACTGGACAACACTTCTTTATCAATTTGCTCTAATCTTAACTATCCAAAAGGAAACCTGCTTGATTAATGGTAACTGTGTCATTTATTATAATTCGAATTGCGATATCACT
>DAOWDY010000081.1 GCA_030638785.1 Candidatus Thorarchaeota archaeon | reverse complement strand
TAGAAAAAGGAACCCTGCAGACAGAAATCTCTCAAGCGCTCTCAGCAATTGATTATGATTCACCTGAAACAATCAAGGCGGCCTCAGAGAGGATAACAGGAGCAATCCTATCCCTGAATATTGGAGAGGACATTCTCAAAGCGATCATAATGGCGTACGATAAAATGGGACAAGCCAGAGTTGCAGTAAGATCTTCAGCAACTGCAGAGGACTTAGCAGAAGCTTCTTTCGCAGGTCAATATGAAACCTTTCTGAACATAAAAGGAGAGGGTAATCTTCTCGACAATGTAAAGAATTGCTACTCATCACTTTGGACCCCTAGAGCGATTGCCTATAGGCATAGCAAGGAGATACCCCATGAAGCAGTGAGGATAGCAGTACTAGTGCAGTCCATGGTTGATGCAGAGAAGGCAGGAGTGTTGTTTACAGATGACCCAACTGGAACTCCACGAACGCAAATGATCATAGAGTCAAACTTTGGATTAGGGGAGTCAGTCGTTTCAGGTCTAGCATCACCAGACAGATACATAGTGTCTCGCAAAGATCATCCGGAATACAAGGACCATAAGGTCCTGAGTACTGAGATAGGAACGAAGGATGTGATCATCCGTTCGGACAGCACTAGTACTGGAGTTTCTACTTCGTCTGTATCGGCGGATATCAGCCAAAGTTCTTCTTTATCAGATGATGAGGCTCTCTCATTAGCTGAAATTGGAACGTCCCTAGAGAAGCTATTCAAAGGTCCACAGGATGTGGAATGGGCAATCGACGATGACGGGAATATTCACATCCTTCAATCAAGACCCATAACTGTTCTGAGAGATACGCAAGCAGACGATATATTCTGGTCGAGAGGATATAGCGACGACTACTGGAATGATAATGTCACGCCTCTTTTTTTCGACCTTCTAGGAAAGCAGATGCGGTATATCGTTAATGTTGAGCTCAATGATATAATGGGATACAAGGACATGCCCACTAAACTTCTCAAGCTTTACAAAGCTCATGCTTACTTCAATCTTGATGTGCTTCGCACCAAGGTCGCCAATGAGATTCCTCCCTTTGTAAGGTCTGATGATCTTCTGAATTATTTCCCTGAGGGATACGGTCCCTATGGTAAGGAAACGATGAGAGGTCTTCCCTTCGCTCTTACAAATAGAATCAAGGCTGAACTTCGAGTAACAATGTACGACTCGAATGGGGGAATGGGTAATACCGACAATGAGTACAGAAGATGGACAGATGAGGAGTTTATCCCTTATCTAGAAGATTTTGATAATCAGCTTGAAAATATCAAGGGTACCGACACTCTTGAAGAATTATGGACACTTGCAGCGGAACTTGATCAGGTGATGGTTAGTCACTTCAGACTTGTTCGCTACGGGATACCTGTACACAACATTGGGATGAATCTCATAGCAGGGTATCTTCTTCGAAGATTTATTGGAGAAAAAGCCGCAGCAAAGCTATTCCCACTTCTTGTTACAGGGCTAGAACATAAGACGAATGAAACGAACAAGAAACTCAGTGCTCTTGCTGCGCTTGGACGAGAATCTTCAAGGCTGAGAGACTTTATCATTAATACTCCCTCTACAGAGATCTACAGTGTTTTGAAACACAGTTCAGATTCTGAATCAACCCATTTCGTAACAGAGTTTGATAACTTCCTGCACGAGTTCGGGGTTCGGGGCTTTACTCGAGAGCCATACTATCCTCGTTGGGGAGAGCAGCCCTCTATGATCTTCGACATTCTGAAACCTCTTCTAGGAAGTAGTGGAAACGAATCTGTAGATGTGGACGAACGAACAACCAAAATGCGCCTGAGAGCGCAGACCATTGTGAAGGATAGAATAAAGAGCATCAGATTTGGGAAGATTAAGTGGATGCTATTTGATGCAATCTTAGGTCTAAGCAGAACATATACTGCTTTCCGGGAAAATCAGAGATTCAACCTAGATAGATGGATAACTCGCAATCGTGCATTGTATCTAGAAGTTGGTCAGATTCTAACAACGAAAGGAATTATTGAAAATCCACAACAAGTATTCTTCCTTTACAGATCTGAAATCAAGAAAATCATTTTCTCCAAAGACTCATCTGAGAAACTTGCAGATCTTTCAAAACTTGTTCTTGAAAGGGAAAAGGAGTTCAAAGAAAATGAGGATGTTACACCGCCCAAGTTCATACATGGAACTAGAATGTATGATGATAGGATGGATTATGAAGCTGATGACTCTGTCATCTCAGGACTTGCAGCGAGTCAGGGACTTACCACAGGTACAGTGCGAGTGCTGAAGCGAATTGAAGATATCTCGTTAGTGAAAGAAGGAGAGATTCTAGTGGTCCCACGAACAGATCCTGGTTGGACCCCTGTATTTGCCCATATTGGAGGGCTCATTACTGAAACAGGAGGGGTCCTCTCTCACGGAGCTGTGGTTTCACGTGAATACTGCATCCCTGCGGTGACCAACATCAGACAGGCTTGTCAGCTCCTGAAGACAGGACAGACTGTTACCCTTGATGGCAACAATGGAACCGTTACAATACTTGATTCAGAGGTATGATTAATGGAACCAAAGACTCACACACCCGGTAGTGATGCTGTCAATTGGAACGAGAGCTACTACTTCATCTTTTTCGACAAGATAAACAATATTGGGGGTATGAGTCGGGTTGGCTTCAAACCTAACAAACCCGAAGGAATGACCTTTCTCTTCTTGTTCCTCCCCGATGGATCGGTTGCAGCATTCAATGGATACGATGAGGGAGAAGAATATCCAGAGAATCTCAAAGTCAACAGCATGCAGCATGAACCACTTGAGGATGGTTCATGGCGTTACACCTTCGATGGAGAAATGGTAATTGTAGAAGATTCTACAACACTACCGCGTGTTCGAACAGATCCAGATCTCATCAAGGACATGGTATCGGTTTCGATGGATTTCACGTTCAAGCCAATCAATGAGGTGTACGAGTACAGTGCTCATATGACGCCAGAGAGTCTGGAGATTGGTAAGAAGTCAGGCGATAAACACTGGGAGCAAATAGCAAAGATCAACGGAACTTTGAAAATTCAGGATAAGGAGTACAAGATAGAAGATTGCATGGGCCAGAGAGACCATACTCATGGAGTAAGAGACTGGACGGGAATTGGAAATTGGTTATACTTCGTTGTATGGTTCAATGAAAATCTTGCTATCAATCCCGCAGCTATTGTGATGAAAGACGAGCGGCTTGGTACAGGGGGATTTCTCTTCAAGAATGGAGAGAATATACCATTGATGGAGATATCCCTCAAGGAGCATAAATTCGACAAAGATGGTGTATATCCTGTAAGTACTGTATTGGACCTTGTAGACGCAAAAGGAGAGAAACACATTCTTCGTGGTAAACCCGGAAACATTATTCCAATACCATTTGAGGATGAAGATGGAAACAAATCCATCCTAATACAGACATTTGGAACCTTCGAGCTTGATGATGAAAAAGGAGGTTATGGCTCCTACGAAGTTCTAAGAAGGATGAGTAAATGATAAAGACAGGTTTGCAGTGAGGATTAATAGATCAAATAGAGGGTAAGCGATGTTCGAAATTGTTCAGGAACCTGATTATGGTGGAAGCATGTCCAGAACCATAGTGTTCGTTGTTCTTCATGGCGAGGTTTCTCAAGAAGATTCTAACCAGCTTACAGAGAGAGGAAAAGAACAGGTCTTCGAGCTTGCCCGATCACGCTTGGTATCTGCTCCATCAAGAGTATATTCAGGATCAAACAAGGCTTCAAAGGCAACAGGAGAGATATTGGCCAAAGAATTATTCTCCAAGACTCAACAGAAGGACTGTCTGAAGGAGATAGATCTAGGTAAGAAGAAAGTAGATGAAACCTTACTAAGAGAATTGCTTCCTCAGTTATGGAACAATCCACGATTTGAACCTCCCTCAGGCGAAAGCTTGACAGAAGCTCAGAGAAGGTTTGCAGTGTGCGTTAATCAGATTGCTAAAGTTCATCCTGAACACAGTGTTGCTATTGTTGCACAACCCATTGTCTTCAATTTATTCTATCGTATGGTAGTTGGTGGTGAACCACAAGTAGAGGATTGGTTGTATTCTGGATTCGCTTCATGCGCGACATATGAGTACTCAAAAGATGGATGGACCCTGATAATGCCTCCAGAGAACAGCTTTCTATCAGAACCTATTGATGTGTCAAGCTCATTACCATCTGGACTATTCTGACATTCAAAAAAAGAAAGAGGGGGAGGGAAGTCCCTCCCAGTACTTATTCTATCGACGACGCCTTGCCATGACACAGGCAATTACAGCAACGAAGATTATTCCTCCAACCATCACCATGAGACCGAGGTCATCACCGCCACCTGGTGGTATTGTAGTGGTTGGCGAGGTTGTAGTAGTTGTTCCTGTAGTCGTTGTGGTTGTAGTACCAGATGGTGTCTGATGTGCACTTGTGTAGGACACAAAGACTGGGTCAACTATGATCTTTTGACCACCCCAGTTAGTGTATCCAGCAGTCATGAAGAGCATGGATGCATCCACTTGGAAATTAGCAATAGTATCGCCAGACTCGGACTCAAACATCAACGAGAACGCACCTATAGGCGCAGTACTTGAACCAGAAGTATACTCAGTAGAGTATCCATCGCCAGCCCAGTAGTACGGTAGACCTCCCATTGACACATTGGCAAATGGGCTATTTGCCGATCCAAACTGGTAATAATCTGCTTCCATACTCTCACCGTTGGTATCTGTAACTGGTTGTTCACCTGCGGTGTAGACGGTTGCAGTTGCAGTTCCCAGAACAGCAAAGAAGTTGACAGCTAGGCTTTTATTATCAAGGACAGAATTATCGAACTCGCTAAGAGTCCAATTCCCTATCGTCTGGTCAATCTTGAATGCAATAGCATGGTTCCATGTCTGTGCATCCGCCGCGTCATATTCAACCATATCAACGTTGAATGTGATGTCGAATGCCATCTCTTCAATGGTTGCATGGGATACCCAGTAGTCAAAGTTGGTCGAGTTCAGTCCTAGCGCACCCTCGTATGACTCACGGAATGCCCATGGTCCACGTAGCCCATCGGAATTCTCAACCTGTATTGGATAGATGCTTACTACAACATCATAGATAGAAATTCCAAAAGTCACTTCGGTATCAGGACTTACAACAACATTTCCAGTGTCATTTGTTGCACCAAATGGACGTCTCAGTTCTAAAGAATCGACATCATCAATAAGCACAACATGTGTCACTTCATCCGTAACTACATTCCCTTCAGATACATCGAAGTCAGGAGCCTTATTCGGTTCTTGAGGTCCTGCACCATCGGGGTCAAGGTCGTTGAAGATCAGAAGTCCTGCATATTTGGCTTGGAATGCCGCCCAAGTAGTACTTGCTTCGCTTGTTGCAACTTGGAACACTTGCTGAGTGCCCCATGCGAACCACGAAGTCTTCCAGTAGTTGTCTTCAAGTCCAGTTAGTGCTCCGAGCTCAAGTGTACGGTTCTTTGACAACCATGAAACCCAGTCATATCCTGGAGATGGAATGTCACCGTCAAGATCAGCCCACATGATTTCTTGAACATCCTCAACTTCAGTGAGAGTCAGAGATGAGAAGTCATCTGCATGATACCAATAGAAGGTCTCATTTGCATCAAATTCAACTTCAAGGGTTGCAACACCCATCCAGCTGGTTGAAACAAACTCGTCACCAGGATCACCAGGAGAGGGATCGAATCCAACTCCAACCCACATTCCTTCAACAGTTGTATTGCCCCAACTCTCAAAGAATCCAGTTCTCTTTACAAAGTACTGGTCTTCAGTGGTGAATACATTGCCGTCAAGGTCGATTGCACCTTCGTCAGTGATAGTCCATTTCTGAGGTTCCCAGAGAGTATAGTTGCCAAGGACGAAATGAGCTGGGCTCCATAGCATCCTGCTTTTATCGAATGTTTGTATTCCTCTGGCTGACACAGATGGGTCAGTGAAGTTCATTGGGTCTGGAAACTTCTGCCAAGTGTTCAGACCTGCTTCAGACACATTCAGTTGCCATGCTTGCACAACTCCAGATACTAGACCCACATCATCAATCTTCATGGCAGGAGCATCTGCAGTGAACACAATGTCAAAATCAATGTTAGTTACTTCAGCGCCTAGCTCAAAATTATGGTCAAGTACAGTGATAATATCACTAACGTGCACTTGATAGTATCCGATGAAAGCTGTTCTGTCTGCATTATACATCCAAACCTGAACACTTGAGTTAGACCATGCTTGGTCAGTATTCAAGTCCATGGTTAACTCGTGTGTCGCACGAGTCCTCCACCAGTGAGTTTCGTTTTCACCAAAACCATTAGTGAAAAGTTGTATAGTCACATTATTTCTTATAGTAGTAATCCAAGCTCCAGCAATATCGATGTAAGTTCCCACATCAACTTCAACGTTGGTTTCATTCATTGGAATGAAAGTAGTACCATTAATCTCGCCACCAGGCGCATGAATAATCAAGGATACATTGAGAATGTCGCCTGGATCCGCTCTCCTAACGACTTCTCCATCCATCTTTACAAATCCTTCCATGAAAAGGTCCTTGAACCCAAGTTGCACTGTATGAAGATTCAGAATCTCCGGCCTAGCATACATTGCTTCACCATCTAGATCCCAAACTTTCCAGAAGTAAGGTTCACCATTGATGGTTCCACCATTACCGTATGGATCGGCATCCATGTCAGTTGAATTGGTGTAATGCCCGCTCCAAGTTAGCCAAGCACCGTTGTTTTCTACAGTTGTTTCAGTTTCTTCCCAGAACTCACTCCAGTCAATAGTATCATTGAGCTCGAAATCGATGGAAGGAGCCCATTGAGCCATTTCAGGAACCCAAGTCCATGTTACATTGTCCAAATACCCAACTGCAGTATATGCATGAGTGCCATTATAGACGAACATCAAAGTAGGATTAACTTCCGTTATTGGAGTTGATAGTGAAAAGAAGTTCATGGGGTTGTTCTTTACACTGAAGGATACCGGTTTCATATATTCCGGCTCAAATGTCAGTGTTGAGAAGGGAATCATAACCTCTCCAAATGGTTCGTTTGCCTGAAGTTTAAACGTGAAATTATCATATGCATCAACATAGTGGAGGAGTTCATCGTTTTCATCGACTACTTCAGCGTAGTAATAATCAGGAAGAGCAAATTGACCTGTAATAAGGTAAGCTCCAATTGCAATTGGAGGTGTTTCAAATGTTCCAGACTTGAGACGAGCTAACCACGAGGTGCTCACAGGTCTACCAAGCTGATCAATTGCATTCATTCCAGTAAGGAAGTATCCAATTCCAATATCTTCAACAAATTCAATGCTGAAATCAACATAATAGTTGTTCGAATCTTGGCTGAACACAGATTGGTTGTCAAATAATTCTAGGAAATCACCAGCTCCAGGTGTTTCACTACCTGGTTGATAATGAACCGATACTTCAGCCCATCTGTCTGCTGTTATGTTATATTCTAGAACAAATAAGGATGAACCACCGGCATCATTCTTTACGCCCCAGAAAGTTACTTTGTTGAGAGTATTGCCTACACCCATGAATGATTTTGGAATAGTCATGTTGACATAAAGATCTAAGCCAACTTCGACTCGATAACGATTATCACTTATTGAAGACATGTTATCGGCATACAAAATCAACACTTCGGGTTGTGGACCGAATACCCATTGTGAGTTTTGGTCGCTATTGTCGTGTTCAGTAAACTCATCAACTACTACCCACGAAACATGTAGTAGTGGGTCAGGAGTTGTTTGTGCAAATGTAAGGTAGGGCATACTGAACATGCTAACAACCAATACAGAAATCAGTAGTAGCGTGTTTTGTTTATTCATTTTTCATTTCCTCCAAGGGAGGGAGCGTAAGGACATCAATCGGCAAACAATTTCCACGCTTATTGATTTCAAGTGGTAATGCGGCCGGCAAGTCATCAAAGTTTCAATCCTTACATTCTCTGATAGAAGTAACCATTGAACTGCAGTATAGAGTAGCCAATTTTAGATATTAAAGGACGTGGGATGAATGAACTAGATGAATCATACATCTATTTTGAGATAGTATGTAGGATTCCGTCGATATTCACGAATTCAGCCTTTTCGTCCTTCTCAAGAATCAACACAAGATCCTTCGTTTCTGCCAGAGCAAGAATAAGAGAATCAGTGGGATATTCTCCATAGAGGATACGCGAGAGAGCATAGATGGAAATCGGATTTTCTTGAAGCTCATCCTCAGCGCGGCGTAATTTGTCAGCATAATCTTCCAACAAGTCATTTATCCGCACTCGTAGGTTTGTGATTTGATTTCGATGACCTGGCAAAACTAAGAAATCATAGTACGGTTTCATCTTCTCAAGTGAATCAAAATACCTCAACATGGATATACCCAAACTTCCCTCGAAGTCCAAACTTGGGTTTGAGCTGATGTCACCAAGGATATGGTCTCCAGAGAAAACTACAGCCGCATCCCTAGCAGC
>DAOWDY010000206.1 GCA_030638785.1 Candidatus Thorarchaeota archaeon | reverse complement strand
GTGACCACTTGTTTCAATGATTTTCACACCCTCAGCTAATGTAGCGTCCACATAATCTTCTAACTTGTCTTGAGGCATTAATGCCGGGAACAAATTGATATTTACTGCAAATGGTTGATCTGTAAGAGATTGCGTTTTTTTGATCGCATCACGCAGTTCATCAGGAGATTTATAATTTGCACTGGCTAATACAGCACAGGCACCAGCATTACTAGCTGCCGCGACAAACTCAGGATTAGAAATCCTTGCCATGGTCCCTGCTATAATCGGATATTTACATCCCAACATCTCAGTTACTTTTGTCTTTATCATTTGGCTCACACATCCTTTGACTAGATTCTCACAGATAAATCTCATCATCAGATAGAACAATCGCTACGAAGCCCTACTGTTATGGAGTGGTCCAAAAACCCCACCTGGCCCGCCACCAATTTCTTCCTGATATCAGTTTGGCAGAGTATGCTCTTTGACCCATGAATCAAGCCATCTCTGAGCTTGGCGATGCAAGGACTTGCTCTCTTTATGGACACAAACTACTAGTCCAGGTTCAGGGCTGTTAGGATGAACATGCATATTGAAAATGCATGAGTTACAGGATATACACTCCGTTGTTGGTTTCCCTCGCCCTTCCAGCCAGCGATTAGGGAGATCAGGTTCACGAATCAGAGGACGCGACAAGGCGATGAAATCCACCTTACCTTGGCAGATAATCTTCTCCAAAAGATCGACATTGCGGTTTCCACCGACTAGAATTATCGGAATTCCTAAAGAGAGTTTCTCAACATACTTCAGGAAATAGCTCTGCTTCTCAGGGTTTCCAATTCGTGTGTGCGACTCTGGCGCTGGTACGAGTCTAAATCCAAGATCTTGTTCGTTTCTTACCAAGCATTCCCACATTCCTCCACTAACTTCGATTGCATCAATACCAGCTTTTTCAATCTCTTTTGCCAGCTCAGGGAATGTATCAACATCGGTGCCACCGACTAAATAATCCGTACAATTCATTTTGATTAATATTGGAAAGTCGCCAACTAATCTCCGGGCTCGGGAAACAATTTCTCGAATAATTCTTACCCTATTCGAAGGAGATTCTCCGTAGATATCACCCCGACGGTTGGCATAGGAAGAAAGAAAGCGACTAAGAATCGAACCATGTGCTGCATGAATCTGGACACCATCAAATCCCGCCTGCTTCATACTCTCAATACCTTGGACGTAACAGTCAATGATATCCTCAATCTCTTGCAGTGTGAGAGGTCTGAATTTTCTTTTTGAGAATGGAGAACTGATTGAGGAGGGTCGTGCATTCAATCGTCCATCTTCGATTTGTGCAATGATTCTGCAGTCTTTTCCCGAAGAATGAACCACTTTGACCAATCTCTCGATTCCTTCAACTTTCAGTTCACTGAAGTTAAGTATCCACTTGCCCGATTCTGTCTTTTGCATCATCTCTTTGAAAACTGGGAACCCCCCAGTGATGATCATTCCTACGCCACCTAGGCTAAGTTCTCTATAGAGATTGAGCACTTCATCTGTCATTTTTTGCTTATGTAAAATGGATGGGTCCCAAGTTGCTGATCGAACCAGACGGTTTGGTAAGTATAAATTGCCTATTCGTCCCCCTGAGAATAGTCTATAGTGTCCCCTGCTGACGGTTTTTAAGATAACTCTAGAATCCTGCGAGGTCATTTCATTTGAATTCTCTTTTGGATGTGACATTGAATACACTCTCAGTTTCAATATAATTCTAAAAATGGAATCTATTGTAACTCTTTTCTTCCGCGTAAGTTTCTTTGCTTTCAACTTATTTTGGAAATATAATCAGGAGTTCAATATCTATGATATTTTTTGTATTCAAATCCCTCCTAACCCGTCATCTTTTCTTCTAAGGATGATTACTTTGTTCGAAAGAGTGTTTAAGGAAATTAGATATACTATCATATACACAAGAGAGTGTACATTTGGCAGAAGAGGACGTGAAGGATTATTCCAGTGGTTCTACACAGGAAACAGAAACACTTGCCAAATTAATCCGCGTTTTTGCTGGGATTCTTATTATCTTCTTTTCTCAAACCATAATTTTTGGATCTGCATTTTTTACAGCTTGGATCGATGTAGCAATTCTTGGTAGGTCTCTTGAAGAGCTCCAGATTCTCACCCTGACAGACATTCTCATCTTTGTTCCTCTCATTGTATGTTTGTTTTCGGTTCTTCTGGTGGTTGTTTTTTGGCTCTCGCCTGCTACAATAAATGATGTAAACTCTGGATTCAGGCATGCAGCTGGAGTTCTTCTTCTTGTATATCCAATTGTTCCTGTGGGATCTCGAATTTTCTACGACTCGCCTGGATTTTCTCTCCTCGGATTTGAAACGAGTTACTGGTATATCTTCTCACTTCTTGGATTATTGTTCCTGATTTTACCCAAAATTCAAGAGAGCAATCGACTGAAGGAGTTTAAGATTCTAGTTCCAATCACAGTATTCTTCTTAGGACTGATAACCATACTATTATCCATAAACACCTTCATCGAAATCTCAGCAATCGGTCTGTCCATAACGCCGTACTCATTTCTCTTTATAGCATCCGGAATCATTGTAATGATTTGGGTCGTCCTACAAGTTTTTCTGCCAAACGAATTTGGCGTTAAACCGGATTTGTAAACCATCCGTTCTATGGCTTCAATCCCTCCTGATCCGCCATTTCGATTCTTCCTGACTCTGTACGACATTATAACGCCTAGTTCTAACACCAAGTGTGGTAGACAGTCACTTCAGTTATTTAATGGTGATATTATTGGAAACCAGTATTGACCAGTCAGACAGCAAGGAGCCACTGTTGGTGACCTATCTTAAGGGATTCTCTTCGCGTCCAATTGCTGTGCCAACCATTTACGCAATTCGGTTCTTCTGTAGTGAGTTGGAATCTGCACTTGATACTTTAACACAGAGTAATGAATTGATGAAACTTCTAAGTACTCGAGAGGAGGAGAAACTGGAAATTCAACAAAGCATTCAGAGTATTAGAAGGATATTCGACGAGTTTCTCATGTCTGATCTCCGTAAGTGAAATCATGGTTTTTCTGCGAATCTTTTGATGAGTAAGTACTCTTTTACTCCCTTGGGATAACCATCTAAGCATCCATAAGAATTGTAGCCCTGATCCTTCAGAAAATCAAGTTCCTGAAATGTAAAACATGCTGTTTGACCCGCAATACATCCCTGTTCCTTTGCAAGTTCCTCCGCAGTCGTTAGGAGCTCCATACCATAGCCTTGGTTACGATATTCTTTATCAACCCAGAGTTCTCCAATATTCATAGTTCCAAGAGTTGTATATCCTGACAACCCTCCAATCACTCGCCCATCATCATTCTTGATGACCAATTTAATTCCAATCTCTGGATGTACTGAACGCAGGTCGCCAAGTTTCTCCTTGTTGTATTTTCTCATACCCTCATGGATGATCTTTTTTGATTCTTTAGTTGAATCTTTATGGATAGTGAATCGGGTTGAATCTGTTTCTTGAGGTGATACATCATCAGTTGAATCCAGTTTTTTCATCAGGATAAGTTCAGTAATTCCCTCAACATATCCATCGTAGGTAGCCATGAGTTTGTATCCTACTGCTTGATAGAAATCAGGTGCTTGCCACGAAAACGTATATGTTTGAGACACCAAACATCCGTTTTTCTTTGCTAATCTCTCTGCTTCAAGCACAAGGTCTCTTCCATAACCCATTCTTCGATATCTATCATCTACCCAGAATACCTCAAGATACTGCGCCCAGTATAGGGTACTTGTTGTAATCCCTCCAATGATATTACCATCGTAGTCTTTGAGGACTAGACTTAACCATTCTTCAGGACTATTGAACTCCCCATCTGTATGTTTCATGTTATAATCTTCTAATCCCTTCTGGAATTCTTTTACTTCGTCATCTGTTGGAATGATAATTACTTTGAATCGATTGGTTTCGGTAGTCATTTGAAGTTCTCCCAGTTTGGATGAAGAGTCCGTAATCTGTTTCACTTAATATATTCTGAACTACGCCATTTTCATCTGATTCTCTTCTTCTCTCTTTATTTAAAAAATCACTTCTGTTTCTATACTATCAGAAGGATTTATGGCTTGGATTACTCATCATTTCAAAAGGTGTGCATTTTGTCTATCCAGAAGAACAAGTATGTTGCCAGCGTTTTCATCATATTGATGATCTTTGTAGGACTAACCATGAGTAATTTACCTGGTCCAGTAACCCCTACAGGACTTCAAACGATTGATGGGATTGTCTATAATTTTGCAGATTATCGGTCCCTCAATCGTGATCAAATTGGAATGTTCAACTATTTCAATGGCATTACTGTAAATCAAGATTACAACGCATGGGAAGGTTGGTATGCTGATGGATACCTAGCAGGAATGCGGCACTACTTCGCAGCGATGGTTGCATATACTATGGCCACACTCTTTGAAACCACACCTGGATACCGTACATCAGTCTATCAAGACTTCTCCGATACGATTGTTTCAAAGATGAATACAACAATTGCTGAATACGGGAATGAGTCTATTGAATACTCGGAATGGGGACAATCAAGTTATCCCGATTATTACTTCCCTGACCCTAACGACTCAAGTGGGCTTTTCATGGGCGGATTTAGAGGTCCTGCAAATATCATGTGGACCGGACACTATGCATTGATGATGGCACTCCATGAACGAAACTTCAATACAGGTGAGATGGTCGATGAATTAACTTGGTTTGTAGAAGATTGGAATAATTCCCTCACAACAGATGGTCTAGGTAATCCACAAGAAGGTGGAATCTGGGGTGTTGGTCTTATTCCTTGCGAACCTCATCTAGTCTTTGTCAATTGTAATTCCATTCCTATCTTTGCAACTGAATTATTCGATAATATGCTTGGTACTCAATACATGGAAAGTGGAATGTGGGATTATGGTCTTAACTATCTCAACAATGTCATGCAAGACGATTATGACCTCTTTGCATTCGTTACTCAAGTTTCACCTACTCTGGGTGATACAGATACAACTCCTAGAGACTATCCCATTTTGATAGGCGACGACCGCGGTCCTACTGTATCTTCATACGGCACTTCATGGGCATTGATGTTCCTTGAATACACTCAAGAAAATAAAACCATCACTGACTATCCCGTTTTCATAGATGCCTACGGCAGAGATGTTTCAAACGACCAGATGTACATAGTGGGGTCATACAATCGTCCACAGGATTTCGTTGATGTTCAAGCTGTTCTTGGTAGTCTCTTCACCATGCCTCTAGCGAATCAAAGAGGTGACTATCGCACCGTAGAACGATTACGGAATTTCTGGCTTGGTTCAAGTAATCAAGTTTGGTCAGCGGATGGACGTGAGATGCACTATGTAGATGGAATGACATTAATCATGAAGGCTTTTGAGGCAGTTCTGACCTTCACGGGTACATGGGGAACTATCCCCACTACTATACGCGATCTTGGAGATGCACGGTCAACTGAGTTCTGGGACTATCCATACATTAGTGAAGCTGATGATGATAGTATCTGGGTCTATCAGGCTGAGTGGGATGAAGAAAAGCATGCTTTCATCCTCACAATCGAGGTAGATCAGACTGCTACGCTGACCTTCAGTAACTTCGATTCGTCCCCAACCGCATATGCAGGTGGCATCGCAATACAACAATTGGCATCAGTAGGAAGTGGCTATACTCTAACGCTGACTCCTGGTACTTACAGTCTTGTGATACTATGAGGAGATGGTTAGATGTCTGAAACAGAAACAACTGAAACCCTGAGTGAACCACTACGAGAGAAGTATATGATTCAGCAAACTATCATTGTGGCAGTTTTCGGAGCTTTTCTTTATCTGGTATTTGAGATGATTCCAATGCCATATCTTGCTGTGAGCATTATCCCATTAGGACTTGTTCCGTCCTTGGCATTAGTTGCAACGATTGGAGCCATTAGAGGTCCAATTGCAGGTCTACTATCAGGGTATATCGGTGTTCTACTAGCCAATCTCGTTTTGAATGGAGCAATAGTAACGCTTACACTTTATGGCCTCGCCATAGGAGTATTGGGATTTGTTGTGGGCATTGGTACATACGACATCACCAATGGTCGCTCGCTCATCAAACTGTCCATAATTTCTGCAATTGGTGTTGTTTTTACAGCACTCCTCAGTGCGGTTTTTGGTATATTCGTAGAAGGTGCCTCTACGATTGCCGTTCTTGCACTTCAGCTAATACCAAACCTCACTCTTGGTATACCATCTGTCATTCTGCTAACTCCATTGTTTGCTAGAATATGGTACTGGGCTGTGGAAAAATTCGCACTGTCTACTGCAGCATGAGTTCTAGAGAGTGCCTAAGCGCTCTCTCCTTTCTTTTCCAATATTAGTGCAGAATAGGTTTCTACAAGTTTCTTGGTTTGAATTTTCATATCAAATCTGATCTGGACTGTTTTTCTAGCGTTTGTACTAATCCGAGCATACAATTCTCTATCACTCAACAATCTCTCGACAGCTGATGCAAGTGCTTGTGC
>DAOWDY010000188.1 GCA_030638785.1 Candidatus Thorarchaeota archaeon | reverse complement strand
CCTAAGTATTTCTCAATTTGAAAAGGATACAAGCCATGAACTCCGCCAAGTTCTATCTCCTATGGCATCAATCAACAATCCCATCGATGTCGTGGCAAGTGGGGGCCGCCGTGAGTATCGTGTAGCAACAGAGCTTCTTCTGAAAGATTCCAATGTGGACATGCTCTTAGTCGTATGTGCAGTTCCAACATTCGCTGGAATGACCCAGACCGAACATGCAGCTGGAACTTTGGAAGGTGTTCGTATGGCTGCTACTGACAAACCAGTTGTAGGTGTATGGTTAGCTGGTGACGTAGGAAAACCTGGGAAGGACCTACTTGAGATGAACCGTATTCCATGTTACGATGATCCAGCTTTGGCAGCCCTTTGTATGGCTAAAACAGCGGATTATGCCAGTATGTTAGATAGAGGTAATCAATAGTATTACAATAATCAGAGATGTGTTTCTGCAATATCAGGAAACTCATCAATCACAGCTTCCCTCAATGTACGCTCGACCCACATACTCAGATTGATTGCTTTCTCATTCCTTACAGCCTGCAAGCACTTTCTGAGTTCAGTTGTAACACTGAATGACATTATAGGACTCTTTCGTTCTTTGTTAGGAATAGCAACTGGTAAAGGTTCGACTCCTTTGGCTATAACCGGAGGTCTTTCCTCCTCATCCCGTCGTTCATCATCTTTCCTGTATTTTCCCAAGACACTCATTTTCTAACCTCCCTGAGAATAGTTTCATAGGCTTCCGCTACAAGTCGAGCTATTTCTGCGTCCACTTCTGGACTTCTGGCTCGCTTGAAGTTCTCTGCTGCAACCTGTTGACATCCACGAGCTAACATTCGAATATCTCGAGGGTTACCTCTTGCTGCAGCATTGAGCACAACCACAGCGTCATCATGGAATGGATAGATATCGAAATTGCCAGGATCGAATGAGTCGATTGCTCCCTTGGCGTATGCAATTCGGCGACCGATAAATTCCCTCGCCTTGCCATCATCCAGAGCCGGGACGTCAAGTGGTTCAGTTCTATCTGCAATCTGTGGTAAGAAATTCAGCATTGCATTCCAGTACTCTGCTGTACCTGACATAACAAGTGTAATAATTGGTTCATCAAGAGTGGTTTCATAATCATCTCTCATCTCTTCAGTAGGTAGATCTGCAAGATAACGAAGTTTGTGGAAGGCAGCTTCTTGATTGTCAGCAACATCCTCAATGAAGAGAGCGGTTCGACTCTTCTCTTCTATATACCTCCGTACACTCTCTTGGGCAACCGCATCGATTATTTGGGTGGATTCCCAAGACCTTCGATACTTGATTCGAAGCGAGTCTGCAATAGCCGCAGACATCTGTTTTTCATAAAGGCCAGTCATCCCTACGTACCCGGTGATGAACTTGTTACCCCTGCGATCTGCAAGAGTCGGTAAATCTCTTAGAGCTAACAACATCAAAGTACTCTTTCCAGATCCTACGGGTCCTCGTAGAAAGATATGTCTCTCATTAGTGATAATCAGGTCCACAATGGAGTCGAGGAAATCTGGATGCTCACAATAAAGACGCGAGTCAGGCATCTTAAAACCCCTGAAAGGACTGAAACGTGCACCAATTTTTTCTTCCCAAGCGCGCAGAGTTTCCTTGCGCGTGTTGAAGTGTCTGATGAGCGCGGACTCATGAATTGCTATTGTCATCACCATGACCTCGTTGTATCACAATTACTTCATGTAATACAATTCTTACAGTAGCATTTCCAGATAAAGATTGTGAGAGATTTCTGCGTATCGCGCCAAGTCTTCCAATACACAACCTTTTTGAATCGAATGAAGTGGTGTGATTCGAGAGCAGTCACTGTAGTCTGGTCTACACACTAGGAGAATATCAATAATGGATGTAAACAGGATTCAAAGAATCTTGAACTCTCTGATGATACTTAGCTTCTTGATTTTCGGTCTTCTTGCCGGAATCATATTCATTGCCGATGCACCTCTTGATAATACAACAGCATCCCTCCCCTTCGCCTTTCTGTTTATCTCAGCGATGACTCTGATAACAACTGGACAAATCAATGACAAACCCCAGCGAGTGGAGAAGTACGTCCGTGAATGGTTGATTATATGTATATTCGGAGTTGTTGTGGGTGCACTTACCTTTACTCTCGCATAATCACCCAACACAAGAGTTTTAGGAATTAATGGGGTGACTGAGCCGCTGCATATGCTTCAAGTATACAAACTGAGAGCGAAGTGACCATAATGAGCAAAGTTCTGACAGGCACTAAAACAACAAGAATGGAACTTCTTCGACTAAAGAACAGAATGCGTCTGGCAGAACGGGGTCACATTCTCCTCAAGGAAAAACGTGATTCACTAATCATGGAATTTTTCAACAGTATTGCCGAAATCAAAGAGGCGCGGCAAGCTGTAGAGGATGCTCTTTCTGAGGCCTTCTCCAGCCTGACTCAAGCAAAGATGATTATGGGTCCAGCACGAGTTATTGAGTTTGCATATGCTAGTAAAGTACAGACTGACATCAGTATTGCAACTCGATCTATGATGGGTGTACGAGTCCCAGTTCTATCAGTAGAACAACACGTACCAGAGCTTCCCTATTCATTACCCGACTCAAGTGCCCGGCTTGATACTATGAGCATCAAATTCAGAGAAGCACTAAAATCCCTCGTTCGATTGGCTGAGATTGAGTCTACTGTCAAGAGACTAGCACTTGAGATTGAGAGAACCAAACGCAGAGTATCTGCTTTGGAAACCGTGGTAATCCCTCGTCTTGATGCAACCGCCCGTTTTGTTAAGCTTGCTCTAGAAGAACGTGAGCGCGAGGATTTCATTCGACTTAAGATAATACGGGATCGAATGGATGCTGAATAGTCACCTTAGTTCTGTCTGAGTTTCAGAATAGCAGCAGCAAGATCACCTTTAGTGTCTTTAAGAGCCTGAGTTGCTGTTTCAATATCAACTCCAGTTTGTGCTGCTACAAGAGCTGCATCTTCGATTGGAATCTCTATTTCAGGCTCAGGGACTGATTTTCCTTCTACTGAAGCGCCTATAGTCAACGCTCTTTCAGTCTTAGCTCCAGAAACTTGATAGGACTCACTACCTGCCTGTTTAATCAAACCAACTTGTGGATTAGAAATAAGCCATTCCTTATCTTCGAAACGGATTACCACCTCTTTGACCCCTTTGAGGTCCGATTGTTCAACGCCCATCTTTTTCATCATTCGTGCCATCTGTTTGGGTGATAGTCCTCGGAATCCCATTGTACATCCTCGTTGTGTAGTACCTTGTATACTAGATAAAACGATTATGCTTCCGACGGAATTTTACTCTATGGTGAGTTCAATATCAAATACATAGTGCACAATACCCGGTGAGTAATGCTTTATCTTTCTCACATGAACAGCGGAAAGATAGCCATCATCATGTGAAATTGTACTAATTGTATTACAATATGACTTGGTTTCCTTCTCAGGGATTGTTGCATGAAGATGTATCCAACCACCATTAGAGGATAATATATCAAGGGCGGCAGGAAGAAATTCTACTGTATCATGTAAATATCCCATAACAACTCGATCAGCACTATTGACAGGATGTACTACTCTGCAATCGCCAAACAGTGCATTCATGTGGTTCTGAACTCCATTGAGTTGGATATTTCCTTCAAGGAGTTTGAAGGCCTCAGGATTAATCTCAATTGCAGTGACCCTTGCACCAGCCTGTTTTGCTATATGAATTCCAAACTGACCCACACATGCAAACATGTCAACGACGTATTCGTGAGATTGAACCATCCGTGGAAGAGATATTCGCTCCTTCCGATTTCCTCCAGAGAAGGTCAATCTCAGAGGATCTATTCGAAAGGAAACTTCGTTCTCAACATGGGTTGTCAAAGTATCTGTATCCCCAGCAACAAGTTTGTAGGCTGGTCGTCGGATTATACCCACCGTAGGTCCAACCCGAACAGCCACCGAATAAATCTTCGAGTCATATTTCAGGGTGGCCTCTCCAATCTGCTTATCGAACTGAGATAACTCGGAATTGAGTGTTAGTAGGGCAACATGTCCTACGAGATGAAAACCTCTCGGGAGTAACAAAGTATCAGGAAGGACCTCACCAAGCTCCCTCCTAAGAAACTCTTTGTACTGCATAGTATCTCAACAGATGTATTTTATGTATTCCAAAATCCTAACAGTAGATACCTGAGGGCGTTGTATCCTTACCCCTTTCCTCAACCTTGGAAACCGCCTTGCGGAAGTGATTTTGGGTGACACAGGTCTGTCTATCACGGATTGCAAACATACCTGCCTCAGTACATATCGCCTTGATGTCTGCCCCTGTCAGCTCGCCTGTAGATGATACAAGAATGCTAAAGTCAACATTGGAATCAATGTTCATACCTCTAGTATGAATCTTGAAGATTTCTTTTCTGCTCTCTGGGTCAGGTCTTGGAAACACAATGATTCGGTCAAACCGCCCAGGACGTAAGAGGGCTGGATCAAGGATGTCAGGTCTGTTAGTCGCTCCAATAATGGCGACTTGTCCCCTAGTATCAAAACCATCAAGTTCGCTAAGAAGTTGCATGAGGGTACGCTGGACCTCACGGTCTCCCGATGTAGCAATGTCCAGTCTGTGGGAACCAACAGCGTCAAGCTCATCCACAAAGACAATGGCGGGAGCCTTCTCCTTGGCCATCAAGAATATCTCTCGGACCAGACGTGCACCTTCACCAATGAACTTCTGTACAAGCTCAGAACCAATAACACGGATGAAAGTAGCATTGGTTTCATGAGCTACTGCTCTGGCACAAAGGGTCTTTCCGGTTCCAGGAGGACCTGTGAGCAGCACCCCTTTAGGTGGTTCGATACCAACCTCTTCAAACAACTCAGGACTCACAAGTGGTAATTCCACAGTTTCACGAATCTCTCTGAGCTGGTCCTGCAGACCTCCAATATCTGTATATGAAATCTCAGGAGCCTCTTCAATCTCCATGGCACGAATCATAGGGTCTCGTGAAGGTGGTAGTTCTTGGGTGATTGCAAAGCTTCGTTGATTCAGAGCCACTCGCATACCAGATTGAAGTTTCTCTTTTGCTATACTTGACGAAACATGAACTACGAAGTTGGGACCTGTCGAGCTCTTGACAATAGCCCTACCATCTTCTAACATCTCAGAGATGGTGGCTGTGATTAATGGACTCTGTCTGAGTTTCTCAAGTTCAGCTCGTAGAGTAGTTGTTTCTTTCTCCAAGCGACCTCTCTCAGCCTGAAGAATCTGCTTCTCTGTTTCAAGGGCTCTGAGCCTACGTTCAAGGTGCCTTGTGTAGCTCTGACTGTACGATTCATCTTCAACTGAGCCTTCCTTCTTTACATCTGTTGCTGGTATTTTAGGCACCTCAGCTTCACATACTTGCTAGAGTAATTAAGGGTAACTCTTAGGGATACTTAGAAATCTAGTGAATGGATATCCAATCAGATCTCTTGAATGAAGAGCGGTTGTAGATTCGAGCAAGTAGTAGAGTGTAGTACTTGTATTACAGTATGATGGATATTAATTAAACAAAAAAAGAATGAAAGAGAGCGAACCTCTCTTCCACATATCAAAGTTCTACTTGTCATGATAGACATTGTCAATGATGATGGCATATGCCAAAAGCATCATGCGGGGAGCATCAGGATCCAGAATATGAATGACATAGCGATCCTTGAAGTTGAACATAGGAGCAAACACATCACGCCACTTGTCAGCCTTCTTGATTTCAGCATAGACTTTCTTTTTGTCTTTCGGGTCTGTAATCCTGAAATTCCACTTGGTAACTCCACCCTGAGCCTTGTAAATCATATTATCATCAGCATCATACATATCCACTGAGCCTCGGAATGCAATCAAAGGGCGCTTTCCCCTGCCAATCAGTTCCCCATCTGGAGTTTTTACATCATAGATTGGTCGAGCACTCATCAGTTTCTTATGGATTAGACATACAGGTGTTTCATCGACTTCCTCAAGTCGAATCTCAGCTCGCATTGAGATGAGCTTTCGTTTCATAAGGCCAACCTTGTTGCCCTGTGGGTCATATATCTCGCCGCCACCGAACTTCCAAGCCTTTTCATGGAGTACATAATATTCAATAGATTGATCAAATAGAGTCAATAATTCTCACCGTATACAGAGGTATGCACAGAACAATTTAAGCAAACTTGGGTTCTACCATTTGGTTTTTTTGGTGAGAACACGTTTAAGAGGTCTTAAGTCCATAAGATGAGTGAAATCGCTATCCCTATGGCATTGTATCTGTATGACACACGTGTCATACAAACTCATATGCCTACACGAAAGATTAAGTAGCGCACACGGAATTGCACCAGTAGACCGTGATGGCATATTAACAGGTGAAACCAGATGCAAACCCCCTATACCGGCATTACCCAATTCATATACGACCTATTCTATCCTCTCTATGAAACTTTCTGGCCTACAATACCCTTCGGGCCGCTAGCATGGTTCTTTGTACTTACTTTTGGACCAATGGTATTCATACTTATTGGACTGGTCATCAGGGGCCGTAGAGCTGGTGGAGGTAGCGCCAATGTCACCGAAGGTATCCAAAAAATCATTGCATCTACTGGTGATGTTTCAGCTGGTATGGCAGGCGCTAAGAAACTCAAGTTCATCAAGAACCCCAGTGATGCACTAGTATTCCTGAAGATTGAAGAGAATGCAATCCAGCAGGCTCTCTCTGCCACAGATTATTATGCCCAACAGGGCGAGATCGATGACTCCATGAAGGAGAAGTTCACTACTACATATCAGACACGACTTGATTCAGTCAGAGCCGCAATGGCCAAGGACGAGCAGCTCAAGGAGATAGTTGACACAGACACTGCTATCGATAAGGCACGTTCTGACTATCTACGAAAGATGGCTGCTATGTCCGGTACTGAAATTGAGGATGACACCGAGGCGGTCGGACCGACCAGTGTGGGAATGCCCAGTTCTGCTGACACCCAGACACCAGTGGCCACAGCACCTGATGCTGGTGTCCAAGCAGGTGGACCTCCAGGAGGAGCAGCTCCGAACGGAGCTCCAAGTGGAGGACCTCCAGGTGGAGCAGCTCCTGGAGGCGGACCCCCAGGCGGTGGCCCACCCGGTGGAGGAGCCCCAAGCGGAGGACCCCCAGGCGGTGCAGCTCCCAGTGGACCTCCCGGAGGAACAGCCCCAGGTGGTGACCCTCCAGACAGCGCAGCTCCCGGCGGACCTCCTAGCGGAGGCGCACCGGGTGGAGCTCCCGGAGCCGATGCTCCAAGTGGAGCCCCAGCAGCAGGTGGCAAGAGTTCCCTCCAGAGCGAAATGCTTGCAGAGATGGAACGCCTCAAGGCACTCATGAGCGGGGACTAATCTCCCCTCCCTCACCTCTTTATCGTAATTTGCAGCTTTTTTACAGAGTCAGCAGTAGGAACTAT
>DAOWDY010000276.1 GCA_030638785.1 Candidatus Thorarchaeota archaeon | reverse complement strand
CTTACACTTCCGTGGATTTCAGGGGGAGTAATTTTAGCGGCACTGTGGATAATGAGATATAAAGATAAACGGAAGCTATTCGTTCTCCTGGTTACTGCGACGATACTTGTCAATTGTTCTTTTGCTGGTTATGTTACAATGGAATACAGGTCGTCGACCTCTTACCAACAACTCGGAGAAACAAAAATAGCAGTTGATGAGTTGTGGGACGACTCAAGTCCAATTCTAACAAATTGGTTAACCTTCATGTATCCATACGGAAGAGACACTGTGGTGTTTATTCCTGAAGATCAACTTGAATACCAGAATCTAGTGGACCAAGGAGTTCAGCTAATCATACAACATACGGGAAATTTCTCACTAGGTCTTTGGTGGAATCCAGAGGCAGATAATTTCACCATTGCTTTCAAATCAGAACTAGGACTATTCTTGATTTGGAGTAAGATCTAGTACACAGCTTCCTACCATTCAACTTCAAGCAAATACCGAATGCATCTAGAATCAGGACCCAGCCTTATGATCGAACTGCTCTTCACTGAATTTGTCCTGATAAAGAAACTATTACAACTAGTGCATTCATCTAATAAGAAAAGGTCTTATATTGCCCTCAGGGCGTGACGGTAAGGGCATAATAATGGAAATAAAACCAGATTCAGTCATAACTGATCGTTACAGTAAAAATATTGTAGCTGTTTCCATTTCGCGTGTTTTGAGTTTTACTGGAGCGCTGGTGTCAACTACAATTCTCTTCAGATCAATCGAACTCTCATGGACCTACGACGATTATGCAACCATCAAAGTTCTGACCAATGCAAGCCAAGTGCTCTCTCTCATTGTCCTTCTAGGACTTGTTAGTGCAATGGCTAGAGTAGTTGCCCAGTTTACAGATAACAAGAAGAAACTAGGAGAAACGATAGGAATATCTCTTGTCATAATTATACTGTCCTTCTGCATCATTGCAACAGGCGTAACATTTCTTGGACTCGATCAAATTATCTTGGGGGAGGAAACAAGCGCGTTCATTTCATCGGATACTCTTCGTCTCCTCTGGCTACTAGTTGTAGTAACTATTCTTCCTGATGCCTTTTCTCGGATTGCGAGGAGTGCATTTCGAGGAATTCAGCAGCTCAAAGGAACAATGTATATAGAGATATTCTATAACACTGTTAGAATCGTTGTTCTTCTGCTACTCTATTTGGCAACTGCTATTACTCTATACAATATCTTAGTATTCAATCTACTACTAGCTTTTGGTTCCGCTTTCTTCTCATTCTATTTCCTCATGAAAGAAATCAAGAGAAACGGGATACCCATCAGTTTCAAACCTAGCACAGAAGTAAAGATGCAATTGAGAAAGTACGCAGCAGTTTTCATTGCATCATCCCTAGTTGCTGCAAATCTGAACAATGTTACCGTAGTTTGGATGATGAAATTCGGCACATCTATTGATGTTAGCTTGTTCTCGATTGCTCAGAGTGTAGTTCTTGTGTTGACAAATATTGCTTTGACACCCATCGCCATCATGACCCCACATCTAACCTTAGAGGTGGCTCGAGGAAAAATCGAATCAGCCAAATCAAGGTTTAGAGAGGTCTACAGAGCCATGATTCCTCTTCTCGGTTTCTCTTTCGCAGCATTATTTGCTTTCTCAAACCCAATCCTACGTGTGATGTATGGTGCCGATGGCGTCGAAGCTGTATTGTTCCTTCAGCTCCTTTCTTTCAACCTCATCTTCATTAGCATTGTTGGAATCTATGATGCACTACTCTTACCATTCGATAATGCCAAAGGTTTCTTTATCTCACAAGTGTTGCAGCTAAGCCTTCAAACTGCCTGGATTCTTATTGCAACACCGATAATTGGTGTGAGTGCTCTAGCTCTGTTATGGGCGATTTACATCCCAGTATTAGCAATACAACATATCTACATTCGGAGAAAACATGGTGTTTCAATGGGTCTTAGAACTTGGACCAAAGGTGTGATTGTATCTCTATTATATGCTCTATTAATGTGGATTATGGTTGATGTTTCGCTTCAGTTGTTAGTACCCTTTGGGTTACTTGATATTCTTGATGCTGCCATCGTAGCTCTCTTAGCAATTCCAATGTGGTTCCTATTTATGATCGTGATTTTCAAAATGGGGGTTATTCAAGAAGCGGAACTTGATAACCTTGAGATAGTACTGCGAGTTGTACCCCCAATATGGTGGGTTTCAAAACCAGTAGTTGGATTGCTTCGTAAGATGACAAGTGATTCAAGTGAGATTGATAACCGGGTTTCATAAGGGAGGATCATCTAGAGATTCTCTGCTTTTTTTGTTACCCTTTACAATGATATACTGACTAACTCGTTTCTTGTCTATCAGCTTATCCAGAATTCGACCGAGTCCTTTCCAATTTGGAAAGGCATAACCTCCAAAACCATTCCACCAATTCATATCGAATCCAGTGAGATGAAAGAGAACATTCCACTGGGTCAAGTCAAAGCTGTTGATATGCCTTGACACAATTTCATACTTGGGCCAT
>DAOWDY010000062.1 GCA_030638785.1 Candidatus Thorarchaeota archaeon | reverse complement strand
ATTGAAACGGGAGCCGACCAAGCTGAAGCATATGCAGGCTCTTCGCGATCCTTTTCCCTTGAGGTAGAAAACAGTGCCATAAAATCTGCAGAAGAAAAACGAGATTCTGGTATCGGGATCAGAGCCATCGTGGATAAGAAGATTGGATTTGCTTATGTCACAACCCTTCTGAAGGAGGACTACGAAGAAGCAGCAATCAAATCTGTTCAATTAGCTCGGGCATCAATCGCAGACCCTGATTTTGAATCATTGCCTTCCTTCTCTGGTACATACCCACTTGTGAAGGGACTCTATGATACCGCCGTGACACAATTATCTTCGGAAGATGCTGCAAACCTCATTGTACGTGCAGTTGATGCATCAAAAGAAAAAATGGATAGGATACAAGTTGCAGTTGAAGCGGAACTCACTGCTGCATCCGGTTACAAGGCCATAGTAAATTCATTGGGCATATCTCACAGTGCAAAGAGCACCTCGGTAATGATGTACAGTTATCCATCAATAAAGGCAAATGGGGACCAAACATCGAGTTTCGAATATCAAATCTCACGATCGCTGAGCGAAATAGATCCCGAGTGGATAGGAACCAATGCGTCGGAAAAAGCACTCAAGAACCTTGGCGGGAAGCCAATAGACAGTGGCAACATGCCTGTCATGTTCACTCCTCTAGCAGTTGGCACTATTCTTGGTGGAGGCTTTGCAGGGGCTATCAATGCAGAGGAGGTTCAATATGGTCGGTCTTACATCTCAGATGCTTTTGGCTCAAAGATTGCATCTGAAGACCTTAGTATCGTCGATAATGGGATATTGGATGGTGGGATTGGTTCTCGTTCTTTTGATGCTGAGGGATATCCTTCTCAAAGAACAGTGATTCTCGACAAAGGAGTCCTCAAAGCTCTCTTACATAATTCATACACTGCAAACAAGGACAAAGTGGAGAATACGGGGAATGCAAGCCGTCCATCATATGCTGGTGTTCCCTCTATCTCAACATCGAATTTCACGATTAGTGCAGGAAAAGGTAGCTTCGAAGATTTAGTTGGCGAAATAGACCGTGGCGTACTATGCACTCGGACGGGTGATCGCCCCAACATGACAACAGGTGATCTCAGTGCGATGGTCATGGAAGGATTCTATATAGAAAGTGGCGAGATTAAGCACTCGGTCAAAAACACACTCCTTGGTATCAATATGCGTGACCTGCTCTCTCGTGTTCAGAGAATTGGTGCTGATGTACGTACAACTTTCTCAGTTGTCAGTCCTTCTATCATCATCGAATCTGCTAAAATCACATCCGGATAGACTACATCCTTTCAACTGCAGGTATTCCAAGAAGTCTTAGGCAGTTTGCCATTGTCTGTTTGAATGTTTTCACTAGTTCTAACCGTGCCGCCATGAGGTTTGGTTCTGCCTTTAGCACTGGACACGTATCATAGAACCGACTGAATAGAGTGGCTAGATTATAACAGAAGGTTGTCATCTTGTTTGAGTGGAAACTAGTTCCCCATGTATTCTTCTGCAACCCTCTTGCTGTTTCAAGAACCTCTTCAGGAAATCTTGCGATTGCTTTAACCAGAGCAAACTCGGCATCATGAGTCAAAAGAGTAAGGTCTGCAGATTCAGTCTTCCCCTCTGCTTTCTCAAGTATTCTTGTTGCTCTGGCATGTGAATATTGAAGATAGGGTGCTGCATCTCCATTGAAGTCTAGTACTTCATTCCACCTGAAGGTAATCTGCCTATCAGGTGATGCGTTTAGGAGAAAGTATCGTACAGCTCCTGCTCCTACTTGCTCTCCTACTCTATCCTTGAAGTCATCTGACTCATCAGGGTTGCGTTTAGCCACCTCTTCTCTTGCCAATTCGTATGCTCTATCGAGCACGACATCGCATGAGTATCCTATCCATGTTCCTTTCCTACCTGAAAAGTCAGTGTCGTCTAGTCCAACAAATTCATAGGCGACGTGATGTGAGTTCTCACTCTGTTCGGTAAAACCCAATATATCGAGGATTGCATATATCAATCTCTGAGGGTGTGCTTGTCTTGCCCCTATTACATTGAATACGGAATTAAATTCGCCAAGATCATGGTTTTCCCCCTCGAGTGAAGTTCTGTAAACTTCTTCTTCATTTGGTTGCAATTCAAAATTCCGATACTTGAAGGGGTCTTTGATAATGCCGAATTTCCACATCTGAAGAGCCACATCAGCTCCTGTATAGGTTCTTGTACCGTCAGATCGAAACAGGATTTTGTTGGGTTCCTGCATGTCCTTGAATTCATCTATTGCGTCTAACCGTGCAACTATGCAACCTGCCTTATCCCCCTCTTCTATCACTACAATATTGTCCGCTTCAAGCATCATCTTCTTAGCAGTATCAAGTAGTCCGCTGTGCGCAATAGCGCTCTCCCAGACTTGGTAGTCATGATAAATTCCTAGTCTATATGCAGTCTGATTCTGCGCCTTGACACACCGAGTGACCATTTGTAGACTAGTTTTGGCTGCATCAGATGAGAGGTCTTCTAGTTGCCGTGTAATCTCTCTGATTTCTTCCTCTGCCTTCTTATCATTCTCAAATGCCTCTTGTACTCCCACATAGAGATGTCCAAGGTAGTGATCATACTTTGTGTCATCACTCTGATCTTCTATCTGCATTAATTTCCAAGTCAACTGAGCTATCTGCAGTCCTAAATCGTTGATATAATCGAGCTTGATGACATCGTAACCTACTGCCTTGAGGATATTTCCAAGAGTATCCCCCAGTACCGAATTCCTAGTGTGTCCGATGTGCCAAGGTTTTGATGGGTTGACTGCTGGAAATTCTATTAGTGCCCGCTCCCCTGAGAATTCCTGACTCTGTCCATATTCATCATTCATCTTGGTAGCTGAAGTAATTGTTCTCTTGACATACTCGCCTCGATTGTAAAACAGATTGATGTAGGGTCCCTTGGAGTCAACTTTTTCAATGAGAGCACTCTCTCCAATCAGCGTTGTGAGTTTCACTACAATGTCGCCAGCAATCTGAGCAGGATTCTTTTTGCGTTCCTTTGCAAGATGGAATGAGATAGTGGTTGCAACATCTCCAAGTTTTGAATCTGGTGGGATTTCCATGAATCGTCTTATGGTTTCAATATCCACTGATGCGGCTTTAGCTAAGATTTCTGCGGCCTCATCAAAGAAGGCCGACCATGGATTTGAGTAGGTTTCAGACAGCGTCATAGAGACCTCACCATAAACAGGCACAATCATAATTCATAGGTTCATAAACGATACGCTGTATCAAATAGGACCTATCTCAGAGTGTTAAACTAAGGGGGTCATGTTCCATTTCGGACGTGTTCTTCCCAACAATGTCGAATATTGATACATTGCTTATATCCGATGTATCGTAAGTTATTACAACTAATATATTAAATAATCAATTGAATATTTCTACAGTTTTCCGCAATCCGTGCAAACCATTATATATCTTTGTCGGCTTGCGAGAACAGTTCTCTTTTTTGAGAACAACTCCTCAATACGCGCCTCACGACGATGCCTTTTCTCAAACGCCATGAGGAAATGCAACATCGGAACACAATGCTCTAACAGCAGCTCTACTTCCCCCGGTAGATCTGCACGGAGATGATTGGACTGGCCAGTAGACAAGCGAAATCTCGGAAACAGAAGGAGTCCATCGGTACAGCCAGCAACGTTTGTAATGCTTGTGCTTCAGAAGTGGTTTTCATCGATCAAGCCCGTGGTGAGACAATATGCTCGAACTGCGGTTTAGTTCTCTCAGACCGATCAATCGATTTGGGTCCAGAGTGGCGTGCTTTTACAGCAGATGAGCAAAATGCTCGTCAACGTGTAGGAGGACCCGCTGATTGGAGCAAGTTTGATCAAGGTCTAACTACCATTATTGGTAGACAGAATGTCGATGCGGCAGGTAGGAAGCTTACTTCCACAAGAAGAGCACAGATTCACAGACTGCGCAAATGGCAGATACGTACTAAGGTTCATTCTTCTGACAAACGCAACCTTGCAGTCGCTATGACTGAGTTGCACAGAATAAGCTCTCAATTGAGTATCCCCTACTCAATTCGAGAAACCTCTGCTGTTATCTATAGGAAAGCCCTTAGAAAACGTCTGACTCGTGGTCGTACCATACTCGGGATGATTGCAGCATCCTTGTACCTTGCATGTAGAGTGCATAAGGTACCTCGACCATTGGAAGAAATCGTAGACCAAATTCACATAACGCGAAAAGAACTGAGCCTTTGTGTAAGGCTTATTCTAAGGTACCTGAATCTGAAGGTGCCTCAAAGTTCGCCTGTTGAGTTTGTTCATCGCTTTGGTACAGAACTAGGAATCCCTGGTGAAGCCAAGAAGAAAGCGATTGATATCCTCCAATTGGCTAGAGAAGAACGACTCACTATCGGAAAGGATCCAAAGGGAATGGCTGCTGCAGCAATCTATGTTGCGAGTATTCTGACGGGTTCTCGACGCACACAACTAGAGATTGCAAGAACAGCCAGAGTCACTGAAGTGACAGTGAGGAATAGATACAAGGAAATGGTTGAGAAGTTGGGAATCTCAACGACCTGAGTTGACCTGGGCCGAAACCGTTTCTTAAACAGATGGATGGGGTCTACCCCATCTCATCTCTTCATTTTTGGTTTCAAAGAAAGAATCAGATTGTCTGTCCTGTCTTACTTCGGTTAAATCTCCCGCACATCAAATAATCTGAGATCACAGAGCACTATCATTCGCTTCTATTATCAGAGTTGCTATCCAAATGGTAACTAACTAACATATATTCTGTTTGCATGAATATTATCAAAGATTCCCTTCTAGTTGGGGAAATCAACGACATAGCAGGGGCTGTCGATGGTTTACTAATGGTAAGAATAGGAGCCAAAAGTCATGGAAAAGAATAGAGTCAATATCGAAGCGTTTGACCAAACGATAGCTGAAGGTGAAAAGGATCTGTCATCCGCATTAAAAACCTTGAAAGTAGAAGGCATATGGAGATTGGGAGTAAAGGGACCACAATTTGAGTCTGAGCTCAAATATGAGAATGGTCGGGTTATCCTATACTCTGATGAGCCTGCATTCCTAGGTGGAGGAGGCACATCTGTAAATCCAATACAATATTGTTTGTTTGGAGTAGCTTCATGTTTTGCAGCAACATTCGCGAAATGGGCAGCAAAGGAAGGAGTTGTACTTGAGGAGCTAACGGTTACTGCTGTAGCTCATCTTGATATGTCAAGGAGTTTTGGTTTAACTGAAAATCCGATTATGGACAAGATGACACTGAATATATCTACAAAGACTGATGCGAGTGATGAAGATGTAGATAGAATTCGCCAGCTTACAATTGAGAGATGTCCAGCATATTATTGCTTGACTGAACCAGTTACTCCTGAAGTCGTTGTTTCTAAGCTGTAAGGTGCACCTCGTCTTCAATAGCTCAGGTAGGGCAGATTGACAATTCACAGATATTGATAAGCAAGGATGAGTCTGTACTTTTGTAATGCCCGAGATTGATGTTTACATTAGAGAGTGGAACTCTCTTCGACGTACTGCACAAAAGACTGTGCAGATGATAGACCGGGCAAATGCGTGGGAGTACCGACTAGCTCCAAGCGAATTCACAGTGGGGGAAACATTCTACCATACAATTCGTGCAGTCTTTGAAGATGCAGGTTCAAGCTTCAATGAAGAATCAAATGTATTCCAGAAGACCGATTCTCTTGCGAATGATACTGATCGTGCTATTGATAGAATGATTCGAGCAATCAAGGATTATTCGGATGAACAGCTTGCAGAACGTTTTGTTTTTCCGTGGGGTATGGAAACAACAATATCCGGTGCAATAGAACAAATCTTGTTTCACACAGTCGGGCATTTGGCTCAATTACGAGAACGTGTGGGAGTTCTTATTCGAAACATCTGAAATAGATTTTAGAATATCTTACATAATCTTATCAAAAGCAAATGTGACAGAATGATGGAGTTCAGATATGTCTGACAAGCGGACAATCTATGGAGTCTGGCTGATAGAACGTCAGACTGGCAGGAATATCGTATCTCGAGCCTATAGTGGAATCGAGATTGATATGGACCTGATTGCTCCTTTTCTCTCTGCAACTCATACGTTCATTGACAAGGCATCTCATGAGAATCTCAGAATCATCGACACTGAAACAAGCAGGTATGTCTGGCAGGAGAACGATCAGCTGCTCTTTGTGATGGTTGTGTCGAAACAAGCACGAGTTGGGCACATGCGGTTCATTCTGGAATATGCCCTCAATGAGTTTATGCGAAAAGAGATACCTCCCGAAGTGACTGTTGATACTGTGCTTAAGGATTGGCACGGGAATCCCCAGACATTCAAGGGATTTGGTAACTTTGTTGATGAACTAATCAATCAATACGAAGAAACAGATGATGCACTTATTGCAGGAAAGTCCATGGACTGCTTAGAAGTCTATAGTCATCTCTTTAGAGCTATCCTCAGAGTCAAGACCGATAAGAGGACTCGCAAGAAGCTGATAAAACGGATTAGAAACCTTGCGGAACCAGTCCAAGAAGCCAACGCCTGTCTTGAAAATATTGTCATAGATGATGGTGGAGTTGAAGTCCTTGCTATTGACGTCCGCAACACGAACTACAACAAATTGCGAGATGCTTTGGAAGAACTTCTTCGTGTTGTTGCTTTTGCCGCCAAGGATGTTGTGAGCAAGACTGCCTTTCGAACGATGATTTTTGATCATGCCATGCCCTATGTAAAGAGGGACCTAAGTCGTCTGCAGACATACGCCATTCTAGACGACACCATCAGACACCTTTTCTAGCCTCTTCCTAGCATTACAACTGCTCGCTGAATAATCTGGCCTCTTTTTCGTTCAGGAAGAATTGTTCGATTTGGATTAATATCAATCTCACGTCTTGACATGTTGAAGTTCCTGAATGCGTGCTGTGGGAGAAGCTTGTAAACTTCAAATTCAGTTCCCTTAAGCATCTTCTTCAAGTCAATCGATACATCTCCAGCATTTGTAAGAATCACTGGAATGGTCATGGCGATTCTTCCGTCCTTTCGAAGAATTTTGGCAAAAGACTTCATGGCCGCTCGATAAAGAAGTGTAAGCTCTTCGATTTCTTTCTCGGCATCATCACGTCGAGGTTTGTTCTTGTAGATAGGTCCTAAGTGTGGCTCAAATGCTATTGCATCCACTTCAGATTGAACTATTCTATCTGAATGACGGGCATCACCTTTGAGTATTCGGAAATTAAAGTGGGACCCCAAATCTCGT
>DAOWDY010000063.1 GCA_030638785.1 Candidatus Thorarchaeota archaeon | reverse complement strand
TATGCAACCTCGATTGAAGAGGCAAAAGTAGCTCTGACAGAACTCTTACTTCTCTCTCGATTGGATGCAAAGAAGGTAGGATCCTCTAGGGGACTTGGTGTCAAGAGACGCGTTCTGAATATAGTCGAATCAGTAATTGAAATTAACAGAGGGCACCCAGCAAGATGGAATCAGGTGATGAGTGAATGCTCAGATGCTGGGATTGATTATGAACGTGCATCTCACTTTGTAGATGTTCTCAAACGTGAGGGAGCACTTACCGAAAAGGGAGGAGGATTAGTAATGAATGGGGAAGGTGTTGTAACGTGACATCTAGTGCAGGACACATCCCAATACCGCAGGGTACACCAAACAGAAACTCAATTTCACTTGTCAATTTGATATTGCGTCATACTCCTACGAGAATTACAGTCATCCAAATGGCAGAACAGGAATCAGACCCTGAGCTATACGTGGTTACAACTGTAAATTGGAGAGATATTCTCAAACCCATTTTACCACAATTACCAAGAATACTTTCATTACTAGAAACCATGCGAGGAACAAAGGGTGTTCCAAGTAAGGTCAATCTAGATAATGATGAAGGTCTACAATTATACATCCCGACTTCTACTAGAGCTTCGGAGATTCCCCCAACGCCTAGAGATGCTGTGCAAACGTTGCGAAACTTGATTGAGAGTACTTGTGAATTTGTTCTCAGTACTGCGCAAGAAGTAGAGGGGACCTTCTGGAATATCGCCATGAAACGGGGTTTTAGTCCTGAGATTGTTGAGAGGATGGCAGTAAATGCAAAAGGGTTTGAATCAACAGCCAACGTGCAACGATTTCATGATCTCCTCCAGCGCTATTTCTCGATACGATTTAGAATTCATACGGCAGAGTCGATGTTACAGTTGGAGGAGGAATGTTGGCAGAAACTGTAGTAGATCCTCTTTCTTGGTTCCCATATGAGCCACGACCTCAACAGGACAGAGCTGTTGTTTTAGCGGCCAATACTTTTGCAAAGGGAACAGTGGGTATGCTATCTGCCGAATGTGGTATAGGGAAGACTATCGCAGCACTAGCTGGATATCTGGCAGCTCGTGGAGGAGACCAAGACGCAAGACTGTACGTACTCACCCGGACTCATTCCCAATCACGTGTCTTTGAAGAAGAATTGAATATTCTTCAGGAGAACATCGCTCAAAGTCGATCACCTATCACTGCTACAAGTATGGTGTCACGAAGACATGTCTGTCCTATTAGGTACAGGATGGACACTGAATCATCCATGGGTTTCATGCGTGGGTGTGCAACCATGATCAAGACTGGTCGTTGTACTCACTATTGGAATTTCTACAAGAAGAAGAGTGATGATAGGACTCCAAAGATCAGAGAGCAGGCTCGTGAGTTGGTAAATCATCTTCTCTCATCAGGAGTTGTTACTCGAGAAATAGTTGAATCAGCCGCTGAAGATGATGGCGTGTGCCCTTACGAGATACTAAGATGGTGTGCGCGTCAAAGCAGGATTATCATAGGACCTTACGCGTACCTATTCAAAGAGAGAGTTAGAAACGCATTACTTTCTAGTGTTGGCCAACACCTCTCAGATGCAGACATCCTCGTTGATGAGGCTCACAATCTTCCAGAGCACGTACTATCATCAGAGGCTGCAAGCCTGTCAGGACAGGACCTACAATGGTTACGAGATAACCGAGCCAATGTCAAGAAGGAAACTGGTGTTTCTTGGATAGTAGAGGTAATTGACTTCCTCTGGGAAACCCTCCTTCTATCTCTAGAGAAACTAAACACGAAGCAACCTGAGGTGGAGCTTGACAAGTGGCAGATACTACCCCGATTTGTTGACCCAAAACTCATTCAGCTCTTAATGGAACGAACTCGTGTACTTGAAGTGGATGAGTTACCTACAGAAACACCTCTTGATAGATTGATTGAATTTCTCTTTGCAGGACTCAGAGCTTCAGAGAGTGATGATTGGCACGTTACTGCTTCTCTTAGTCAACGATGGAACAAAGATGTTTCTCTCACCAATGGTATTCTAACTATTCGTCCCTTAAACGCTGCTGGCTTAATCGCTCCAGTTCTCAGGAGAGCAAGAGCAGCAATGCTGATGTCTGGGACCTTTAGACCAACCAACCTCTACGCTGCTCTCATGGGTGTAAAAGGAGCATTGACAGAGGATCTTGGGAGTCCATACCCAAAGGCTTCCCGACTTGTATTGTTAGATAGAGAAATTTCAACCAAGTACACCGAGAGAGGACCCAATCTCTGGAGGGCTATTGCGGAGAGAATCGAATCGGCACTTGTTGCAATGCCTGCAGAAAAGACTGCGCTGATTGCCTTTCCAAGTTACCAAGTGATGGAGCAAGTGCTAAGTTACAATATTGATTGCGGATTCAGGGAGCGAGTTGTTGAGAGCAAGGAAGCACGTATAGAGAACCTAACAGAAGAGGTACACTCGGGACCCAAGGCAGTATTCTTGGTTTACGGAGGTAAGTTCAGTGAAGGTGTTGATCTGGTTTCTAATGGACGGTCACTAGTTGATATGATAATAGGCGTGGGGATTCCATTCAGTCCACCAACGAGTTACCAGCGAGCACTCCAGGATTGGTATGAAAGCCGCTTTGGAGAGGGTGCAGGTTATTTCTACTCATCTGTTATTCCCTCTGTGAGAAAGGTTGTTCAGCTTGTTGGAAGACTTAGGAGATCTCCTGATGATTGGGGTATAGTTATTCTTCTCGATCAGCGTTTTGAACGCCACATCAAGCTGTTTGGAGAAGATGTTGTTTCTGATCTTTGGCCTTATCGAGGAGTCGGAGAGATGAGAAATGCAATCTCATCGTTTCTGGATATGCGGAGAGTGGGATAAAATGGACTTGAAAATAAAAATAATAATAGTGTTGTTGCTGGGATTATGGTTTGCTACGATATTCGAATCTGTCATGTTCAATATCGCCATTGGGTTGAGCGCCTGGACGTGGTTGGGTATCACTGCGTGGTATTCACTACGAATAAAAGACAGTTCAGAACAGAAATCTGTTCAATGGATGTTCAACGAGTGGGAGTGGGCGTAGGCTTTTCCAGTTTCTCGAATAAATGCGGTCAAGAAAGGTCTAGGTATGAACCCATGGGTCTCTCCATTGATTTCTAGGAGAATTGAACATTCTTTGAGGCAGTGTCAAATTATACGATGATGCGTCCTTGATAGAACAAAGCAAGAAATCCTCAATTGGAATTTCTAATGGTCCCTCTGTGAGATATTCTCGTAGAAAACCAAGGGTGATTCCTGTTGAATTCTCTGGTATTCTCAGAACTGCCACCAAAGAGTCCTTGATTCCCCAGTAGATGCAAGTATACGGCATTGCTCCATTTACCCATCTGATCAGGTAGTCCCTGTCCTTCTCTGAAATGTTGGGTACTTGAAGTAAGACCGCCTCAGGAAGTCCCGAATATTCAAGTGACGGGTGATAGAGAACACTCAAAGCACCAACATCACAGAGCCTCTCTATCCTTTTCTTGACAGCTGTTTTTTTAATTCCAAGTAATTCGATTAGATGTCTTCTATAAAGAACAGATCCCTGATTCGTGAGTAGAGCTCCCATCAAATTTGCTTGCTTCAATGTGAATTTCAGCAAGCGCTTCTTTTCATTCTCTGAACTTTTGTAAAGCCAAAGCTTCTTCCTTGGATTCCATGTGTTTGGCTTCTCCGTCCATCTCTCAGGTTCAACCCAAGGGTCATAATTCCATCCTCCCTTCTCGCTATCAAATCTATCGAGCCGAAAGGAGATGCTTTCGAAATCCGTTGTGAAGGAAGTTGTACCAGGTATCTTCTCAGGACCTGCAGAATCCCTTGGTTCGAGTTGAAGGTAAGCAATTGATGATGGTGAGCTTCTAAGGCTGAACTTTCCAATCAATCCTGTTGATACAAATCTGGATCCCACATAATCATCAGGCTCTATCTTTGTTTGAACCCACCTCTGTCTCAATCCCATTGCGGAATAATGAGGAACAAACCTCTCAGTAAGACCAAGATCAAATAGTGAAGTACGATATCGTGCAGTGTTAATAGGGATATCAAGTATTGATGAGATATTCTCTCGGCCAAGTAATTGAATCTCTTTCTTCCGTGAGAGAAGAGCACAGAGTTTTCTTAGGGGTTCAAAGGATAGGATGTTAATTCGATTACGAGCATTGGTGATGAATTCGGGAGAGTTTTCGAGTAATGCACTATCAGGTCTGGGAATGGTCCTTCCAATCCTGGTTCGAAAGATGACGCCCATACTCTCCTCCCTCAGTACATGACTCCAATTCACACGTGATCCAATACTTGTACTCAACATATGAAGAATAAACAGAGTTGCAGAGATATGATCAATGTCAATCTGGTTTATTGCCCATGTAGGGTCTCGTGGAAGGTTTCCGGTGATTATCCTTTCAAAGAAATATTGCAATTCTTTCAGGTATTCTGTATCTAGGTCTGCTAGTAAGGAGTTAATCTGGGTTTCCAATGTTGCTCCATTCAATTGTACACCAAGAGATGCATACTCTCCAACTGCCTTGACAATAAGTCTCTCAACACTGGGCTCTTTTGAAATCTTAGGAAGACCTGTTCTCTTTTCAACTCTTGATGTATTCAGTTTTGGTATCTTTCTTTTGTAAATCGTAGAATGTACCAGGTCTCTTACAACCTGTTCATCGGTGTTCCACAAGTTTGCCTTGAGGTATTTCTCAGGTTCCAATAATATCTGACATCTCCTGATCAAAATATGATATTCAAATTACTTCACTGCACCAGTTTTCAATCTATTATTAATACTCTCCTATAATATCACTCCTCTTAAGAATACTGAGCAATTATAGCCCTCTAGGTAGAAATTCAATGGTTATCCACTCCTATTAAACCGAATGAGGTTATTTCTGCGACCACTCCTGAGTGGCACAAAGCTAGAGTGCTTCTTGATAATAATAGAATACGAGCGACGTCATAGGGGATGAGTGAAGGCTCATCCTAGAGGTGAAAAAGATGCAGACTGATATAGTGGCCCTTGTCACAGCGAATCTCTATTTCGCTTTTCAGTGGACTCCACCAATACTGGGGGTAGTCACTGTTCTACGAGGGCTTCTATTACTCAAAGGCCAGAAGAGGGAGTTTGAGGACTGGTTTCGGAATCCTCTGATGACCTTTCTGTCTGTGGTATTTCTACCTGGCACCCTGATCTATACTGGGATTCGGTATGTAGTATCTCGTATTGCAGGAATCAAAATAGCCCGAGTTGGTGGATCTACAACCTATGGGGAACTGAACATGTTCATCGAAGTCGAGAAACCTCCCCGGGTGTCAATACTGATTATCGCTCTGTATTCGAATGTAGTGCTGTCAGTGTTTGTTGCATTGACACTCTTGGTACTACCATTCGTTCTGATACTTGACCTTGCATGGACTGCAATCTGTCTATACGTGGCGATTGGAGTATTCTATAACTGCTCACTACGCAGCGGAGAAGCTGGGCTTGTGATGTCATCTCTAAGGGAGCGACCCCGAAGTGGTGCTATCGAGCTTGTTGTCGTGGTAGCTGGTATAATGCTCCTATACTGGCAGATGATGGGGGTAGTCGTGTGAGAATCAATCAAGACCTGATCCGGGGGGAACCATCCCCCGACGTTGTTGCAGGCCAACGCAAACAACCTGATGATGACGCCCAAAGTCCTCCCGGGTCCGGTTACCATCTAGGAGTGTATCGAGCAGAATGAAGAAGGCTCATCTACTAACAATCATAGTGTTTCTAACAATCATGCTTTCATGGACAATGTCAATCACTGACATGTCTTTTACATCCGCTCCTGTTTCAGAACCAAGTGCCATTGATTCAAATCAAGATCAATTCCTTCTATCTGCATCTACAGGCGTCCCAGTTGCTGTTGGTAATTATACCATTATCCAATACTCCGGATTTAGCATCCCCGCCCGAGGAAACCTAATACTACAGTTGGTAAATTCAGAAGGCATTGTTGCTGACCTTCATGAGGTGACAGATCTCCTTCTCGATTCGTCACCACTCCTTGATTCGATAGCAATCATTATTGATGGTAGCCTTGGGTCTGCAAATGGCACCTCAGTTTCTGACGCTTTCATTGAGATTCTTATACGCTATGATAGACCTGTAATCTTAGTTGGACGTTCTGCATGGCTGCTACATCGACTAAGAGATCGAGGTCCGCCCCTTTTGACCGCTCCGGGGTCACAGCAAGTATTCACCACATCTGAGTTTACCGGAGCGGTCTTTCTTTCTATGCCTTACAGTATATCGAATGGGGGTACTCTTACCACTGAAACCCTTATACTTCCAATCGATGATGTGCAGACAGAGAAGTCCAGAATCATTATGTTTGCTGAGGGGGAAACATCGAACAACATAGCGCCATTGCGATATGACTCATGGCCATTGGATACACTCCTCTTTGGTATTGAAGACCCTGCTCAATGGACCACAACAGGTAGGAGCTTATTCATCAACACAATCGCATATTCCACTACACTATCAGAATCCGAAATAACAAACAGTGTTTCTCAGACCCAATCAGATGGAGTTCTTGCTGGAGGTCTAGAGTATTTCCATGAGCCATCCCTTGAATCCGCCTATGATGCAATCCACACAATGAAGTCTGTGGCAAATTCATCTGCTTGGTCTACATGGGTTTCTGAACAGAGTAACATGATATTGAACCTGTTAAATAAGCTCTACGTTGATTTTGGGTCTGAAGCTGGGTTCATGAACACTGCCAATGAAGGGACTGTATCTTTGCGGAGCACTGCTCGAGGACTCTGGATCATGGAAACAATGGGTCTCTCATCATCATTCACAATTGCCGATATACGAGCCTACGTCATTAGTAGGCAAGATCCTGATGGTGGATTCGACTATAGCCTGAAGACGACATACCTGGCCACAGAGGCGCTCTTTACTACGGGATCTCTGGCATCTATCAATACTGTTTCACTGGAAGATTGGTTGCGGGAATGTGTCATCACCGGTAGCGATACTTCTGATCCAGATAGATGGGGCGCAGTCGGGACTAATCCTACTGGCATTACACCTCAGAATTCTTACGCAGCGATGTATACACTCACTCTTGACTTTTTAGGACTTACTCATGACGACCCTGTGAAACTCTCAACTTGGATTGAAACAAGAACTAGTAACGGCGATGGGTCATTTGATAACTCTTTGATTGATGGCTCTGAAATAATCCTAGGTACTGCTTCAGCTCTTCTGACATTAGAGATGATGAGTCGACTCAGTACTCAGAATCGGACTTCTGGTCTTAACTGGTTGACAACCAACCAATTACAATCCGGAGGATTCGGGTTCAAAATCGCATCTTCTGACATCCTGGGAAAAACAGAAGAAACATCTCATGTTGGTCTCTGTCTTGAAATTCTTGGTGTTACTGATGACCTATTGACAACGGGCATTGCAAACTTTCTTGATACTATCAGGACCCCTATTGGTTTTGAGGGAATGGAGCTTGCACCCTCGCTGATGTGGAACAGCTGGCTCTGTGAAGTTTCTCGATATGCTCATAGTGGAAGATATCTAGACATTGACAGTGTCGAGTCTTACTTGGGTATGTTCTCAGCTTGGACACAATATCCCCAATGGAACAACCTTTCCGCATTCATTGCTCCAGAGTATGGTTTTGATCAATATCGCACTTGGAGTATCTGGACCCAGTACTTCGGAATTGCTGCTAGTCAATCCTTTGGAATCGGATTGACAGGCGAAGTAATCGGCGATACAGTTAGTTACATCTCTCAATGCCAGGACGTTACCGGGCACTACAAGCCGACTATTATGTTTGGAACTGCACACATGCAGCAGAGTGTGGCCGCAATAGAAACCCTGTATCTTATGGATTCACTAGATACTATTCAATATA
>DAOWDY010000018.1 GCA_030638785.1 Candidatus Thorarchaeota archaeon | reverse complement strand
GATTAGTAGAACTGTCGATGATGACTCAATAAGATGGCTCGGTACACTTCCCCATCACAGAGTTCCAGAAATTCTCCGACAGATGGATGCGTTTGTCATACCCCAGAATATCGGTGGACTCGGACTCAGTGTGATGGAAGCTATGAGCTGTGGGTTGCCTGTAATTACCACTGCTATCGGGGAAACAATAAGACTGCTCACAGATGATGAGGGCGTTCTTGTTGAGCCTGATAGTAAGGATTCTGTGTTGAATGCAATGCGTCTACTTGGAAACAATCCGGATTTGAGAAGGTCTATGGGGGAGAACTGTAGAAGGAAAATCAAAAAGGATTATTCCTGGAGTACGCAGATTGCTAGTCTAGAAAAATCATATGAACGGGCCATAGCTCAGCCAATGCACTGAAAAGGCAAATGGAAAATATGTTCTTACAACAAGGTGATTCCAGTGCTCGATATTCGTTTCATTCGTAACAATGTAGAACTAATTCGAAAGGATCTCAAAAGAAGAAAAAATGAAGGGAAACTGCAGGAGTTTGAGCAGCTCTTGTCCCTGGATGAAAAAGTGAGGTCTCTAATGAAAGAGATTCAAGAATTTAGAACGAAGCGAAATGCTTTCTCAAGAAAAGTTGGTGAGCTGAAGAAAGCGGGTCACGATGCTAGCGATATCATCGAGAAAGTAAACGAAATTAACAAGAATATCAAAAATTCAGAAGATGAGAAATATCAACTTGAGGCTAGCCTAAGGACCATTCAGATGAGCATTCCAAATATCCTCCACGAATCAGTTCCTTATGGTGAGAGTGATGAAGATAATGAGGTTGTAAGTGAGTGGGGAGGAAAACCGGTTCATGACTTTGAGATTAAGAGTCATGTTGACTTGCTCGAGATCCTTGATTTGGCGGATATCCCTCGAGGAGCAAAGGTTGCGGGTTCAAGATTCTATTATCTGAAGAATGAACTTGTCATGCTAGATTTAGCCATGCAAAGACTCGCTTTAGAGATGTTGATTAAGAAGGGATATACACCCATCTATCCCCCATTCATGATGAGACGCGAGCCATATGAAGGAGTTACTGACCTTGCAGACTTTGAGAACGTAATGTACAAGATTGAGAATGAAGATCTCTATCTCATCGCAACGTCAGAACATCCTATTGCGGCAATGCATATGAAAGAAGTTTTCGAGCCGTCAGAACTCCCATTGAAATATGCTGGAATAAGTGCTTGCTTTAGAAAGGAAGCAGGTACTCATGGCAAAGACACGAAAGGAATATTCCGCGTTCACCAATTTAACAAAGTTGAGCAGTTTGTGTTTAGTCATCCTGATGAGTCTTGGAAAATTCATGAAGAACTGAATGCTAACATTGAGGTCTTCTTTCAAAAACTTGAGATTCCCTATAGGGTTGTCAATGTATGTACTGGGGATATTGGGATAGTTGCAGCCAAGAAGTACGATTTAGAAGCTTGGATGCCAGGACAGGGCAGATATCGGGAAGCCGGTTCATGTAGCAACTGTACTGCATACCAGGCTACCCGACTCAATGTGAAATACAGACTGAAGAAGGGTGGAACAGAGAAGGGGTACCTCCATACTCTGAATAGCACAATGATGGCAAATCCCAGGGCCTTTGTAGCAATCTTGGAAAACTGTCAGCGCGAAGATGGAAGTGTTTTGATTCCAAAGGCATTGCACAAATACCTACCTTCCGAGATGAAGGAAATCGTTCCAGAATGATCCGTTAGGATGGTTGCAACTGTCCAAGCATCAGGCTTAAATCAAAGATTAGTGTTCATACTCCCGGTTATCGCTATGTCGGTTCAACAATCTTTTGAACAACTTATCTCCCTTGCGATACAGAGGGAGGAGGAGGCCTACGAGTTTTATACTAAAACTTCAGAGGAAGCCACATTGAAGTCTTCGGCCAAGCTACTTCAAGAGCTGGCCAAGCAAGAAATCGGACACAAGGAGAAGCTCATGGAGGCTTTGAAGGGAGATGTCTGTGATACCTTCACATGCAAGACAATCGCAGAAGTGGAGGATGCTGGCCTAAGCAAGTATTTGATTGATATCCCACTGGCAGCTGATTCAACTCCACAAGAGATCCTTATAGTAGCCATTAAGCGAGAGGAAGGTGCTAACTCATTCTACAAGGCACTCTCTGAGTTGACAGGAGTTGGGGCTCATCGAACTGTTTTCGAAACCCTCGCAAAAGAGGAGCAAAGACACAAAGAAATTCTCGAACAGTTATACGATGATATTTTCCAACCTGAGAACTAGACTGGTTTTGTAAATAGAAGAGGAGGATCAAACCCTCCTCCGCTATATTCTCTTCATTTCTTATGCAAGCTACCTGCTGCAATGAAAGCGAGGCCCTTCTTAGTTAGTTCTTCAGCAGTCCTGTTCAAAGCATGATGCTTGTCGAGGTAATTGCGAAGTAGATGAGGCATATCTCCAGCGTCATTCACCTCTGCCTTGGCACGGAAATAATCTAAAATATCACTGGGGTGTTCTCGCTTCTCATCAATCTCAGGAATACCCCCTTCATGTTTGGCACTGATATTCTTCACATGACCTGCAAGGTCTACGAGTTCCGCTGTTCGGTCATAGGGTTGTCGAACAATGCTCTTGTAGGTTTCAGTGATGTGATGTTCTATTCGAACAACGTCTTCAAAACCAAAGTCCTCACGGATGTAGGCTGCAAGTTCAATT
>DAOWDY010000118.1 GCA_030638785.1 Candidatus Thorarchaeota archaeon | reverse complement strand
GTTGATGCCCTCAAGAAGTTCGAAAAATCAATTGGTGCTGAGAATATTGTAGTAAAACCAGATGGATTGACAGGGGGTAAGGGCGTCAAGATTTTCGGGGATCATTTCAGCACTCGAGAGGAACTGGAGAAGTACGCGATTAGTCTTCTCGCAAAACATGGCATCGTTGTTCTAGAAGAGAAATTGCTGGGGACTGAGTTCACAGTCCAAGCCTTCGTAGATGGAAAAGGGTTACAGATCATGCCACTTGTACGTGACTACAAGAGAGCATATGGTGGGGATGAAGGTCCGAACACAGGTTCTATGGGTTCATACTCGAGAGCAGATCATTCTCTAGACTACGTGAGTGAGAGCGATTTGGCAACGGCAATTGACATCATGCAGAGAACAATTCTCGGCATCAAGAAGAGAACTCGATTTGATTACAAGGGCATTCTGTACGGTCAATTCATGAAGACCGAGAAGGGGATCAAGGTCATTGAATTCAATGCAAGGTTTGGAGACCCTGAGGCAATGAATGTCCTCTCTATACTAAAAACCCCAATAGACGAAGTTTTCCAGAGTATCATTGATGGTGCTCTCATCACACCCCAATTTAAGAATAAGGCAACTGTCTGTGTCTATGTTGTTCCAGAAGGATATCCAGGACCAGATGTTGTCAAAGATATGCCCATCAGTTTGACACCCGGAATAGAGAGTGAGGTTTACTATGCATCAGTATATGATAAAGAGGGAGTCATCTACACCACAGGGAGTCGTGCAGTAGGAATATTGGCGAAGGGTGATTCAGTAGAACAAGCAAGAAAGACAGTCTATCAAGATGTGGATAAGGTCAATGGCAAGATTAGATTCAGAACTGATATTGCTTCAGAGGTAGAGTAATGACTGTAGGCGAGAGAGTACTTGTTATTGATTATGGCGGACAATATACTCACCTCATTTCTCGAAGATGCAGAGAACTTGGAGTCTATGCAGAGATTGTACCACAAGAATCAGAGATAGAATTTGACTCATCCATTCAAATTAAAGGTGTGATCTTATCTGGAGGCCCCAGAACTGCGAGGAAGGAAGATGTTGCATTTCCATTTGATCAGAACATGAATAACCTAAGAGAGAAGTCAATTCCAGTTCTCGGGATTTGCTTTGGTCATCAATTGCTAGCCATGACATATGGTGGCGAACTTGAAGTCGGCGGGAATCCGGAATATGGAAGCATTTCCATTAAAGTGGAAGAGTCGGACTCGATTCTAAAAGGAATAGAAAACGGTCAGAGAGTGTGGATGTCACATAGTGACCAAGTAGCAAGTCTTCCTCATCAAATGAGAATCCTTGCAACAAGTAGCGATGGGCACATTGCAGCCTTTGAAGACTCAAACCAGATTATCTTCGGTGTTCAATTTCATCCTGAAGTCTATCACACCAAGAACGGGACATCTGTGTTGGATAGTTTCCTAAGAGAGAAATGCGGATTCAAAGAACAATGGAATCCAGAGAGTTTCATAGATGACATAATTGTGAAAATTCAACTAAGAGTTGGCAACGGCCGAGTTCTAATGGGGACTAGTGGTGGCGTTGACTCAACGGTAGCTGCCTACTTAATCCAGAGAGCGATTGGCGAAAGGTTGTACTGCGTATTTGTTGACAATGGTCTTCTTCGTGAAGGAGAGAGAGAAGATGTTTCAACAGCGTTTGCAAGAATGGGATTTGACAACTTTGTCGTAGTTGACGCAGCAGAAGAATTCATTGATGGCCTAGAGGGAATAGAAGATCCAGAAGAGAAGAGGAAGATCATTGCTGACACGTTCATCAGAGTGTTCGAGAGAAAGGCAAAAGAGCTTCAATCAAAATATGGTGAATTCGAATTCCTCGGTCAAGGCACAATCTACCCAGATAGAGTTGAAAGTGCGGCTACAGGAAAAGACACGGCCGTAATTAAGAGCCACCACAATGTTCGTCTACCTGACTGGATGAAACTCAAACTTGTAGAGCCATTAGGTGAATTATACAAAGATGAAGTACGGCAGGTAGGTCTACGCCTTGGGATTCCTGAAGTGATGATTCAAAGACAGCCTTTCCCCGGACCGTCACTCGCAATTCGAATAGGAGGTCCTGTGAACAGAGAGCAACTATCCCTTCTCAGACAGGCGGATACAATTCTCCAAGAGGAACTCAGTAAAGATCCAATCTATCCAACTGTATGGCAATCTTTCTGCGTTTTACTCCCAGTAAAATCAGTAGGGGTCATGGGGGATGAAAGGACGTACGATCAGGCAGTAGTAATCAGAATCGTAGAGAGTCTTGATGCAATGACAGCTTCTGTGAGTCGTCCATCGTGGGATATCTTACTTGATGCTGCATCCAGAATTGCAAATGAGGTAAAAGGCATTAACAGAGTCGTTTACGACCTGACAAGCAAACCACCAGGGACTATAGAGTGGTATTGAGAGCCCTCATTTTGGGGGGGATCCTGATACAAAATCGATAGTTCGATTGAGAACTGAGATCAGGGTTTCTCTATCTTCAAAGATAGCGGGAGGGAGAACAAGGTATTCTTTCATTGCTCTGCCTTTCGAAGGTTCAAATTGTTCTATCTCATCACTAAGTTCTCGGACCACATCTTGTTCTTCTGGTCTTATCCTTACAAAGATATCATCCTGAAACACTCCAGCAAACATATGCCCTCTCAGGAAGAGGGCCCACTGTCCAAACATCTTACGTCGCTCGAATTCTATCCCAGCAAGAGTTTCCTCAAGGAGGTCTAGGACACTTACAGACGGTTTGCTCCATCCCATTTTCAACACCTAAACTGAAGAACAATGTTCAAGCCTAAGATAAATAAGATTGTCATTCATGAGCTTAGGTGGCTATGAGAAACAAGTTGATCTACCCCTATAGTGATGAACTCCTTAATTATGAGTTCAAGCAAGAGCATCCACTAAAGCCTGATAGATTGAAATTGACCTATTTACTATCAGAGCAGCTCGGGCTACTTGACAAAGTGAAGCGTATCGATGCCACCATTGCAAGTCGAGAGCAGATTGAGATGTACCATCAAGCTGAATTCATTGATGCAGTGATTAGTGCTGGGGAAAGCGGTACACCAGATTACCGCCATGGATTAGGAACAGCAGATAATCCGATCTTTCCTCGGATGTACGATGCTGCTTCGAGATACGTTGGTGCAACTTTGGATGCCGCACGAGAGCTTGAGAAACGTGCATCCAGAGCTTTCGTCATATCAGGAGGTTTACATCATGCTCACAGATCACAAGCCTCAGGTTTCTGTATCTTCAATGATGTAGTACTTGCAATAATGTATCTTCAGAAGAAGAAACCATGCAAAGTGCTCTATGTGGACATCGATGCTCATCATGGAGATGGCGTTCAGAATGCATTCTACAATTCGAAAGATGTTCTTACAATATCAATGCATCAGACAGGAAAAACTCTCTTTCCTGGTACAGGGTTCATTCATGAAGCTGGAAGTGGAGATGGTCTCGGATATTCAATCAATATTCCGGTTCTCCCAGGGGCATCATCTACTGATCTGATTGAAGTATTAAACGAGGTCATTGTTCCTCTATTCGAATCATATCAACCTGATTTGTTAGTCACGCAACTTGGTGTGGACGGGCACTACTTGGACCCTCTGGCACAACTTGCCTATTCATCTCATGGTTTTGAAGTCGTTTTAAAGAAGCTCCGAAATCTTGCATCGGACATTTGCAAGATTGGATGGCTTGCAGTTGGAGGAGGTGGATATCATCCGGTGAATGTCGCGCGACTTTGGTCCCTCTTCCTCTCAATCATCCTAGATGAGAAGGTTCCACAGAAACTGCCAGATGAATTCATTCAGATTGCTAATGACATGGGATACACAAGTTTTCCAGAAGGAATGAGAGATGAAACGGAGATCGTGCAACAATATTACTCAAGAGAAGAAGTATCATTGGAACGCGAGAGGACTGTTAGGCGATTGAAGGAAACAATCTTTCCGTATCATGGACTCTGAGGCGGTTTCAGGTTCTCTTTATTTTGTGAAACCTGTACGTCAATCCATTTCTGAACAATCTTCAATACAAGATCTGATGCTGACGCAAGGATAATTGAATCTGCATCCTCAGAGAGAAGAGATGAGGGATCAACTCCAGACCGGGCTACTCTCAGAAGTGGTGTGAAACAGAGCACCCCAAGACCCTCAATTACATTGGCGGAGTCATTTCCGATTACTTTGTAGGAGTTTCCAAGTTCATCAACTGGAGACACATGTGCATCAGCATCGAGCATGCTCATCATAAAAGCCTCCGAACTCTCGAGAACAACATCAGGTTCTTCACATTCTTCATATGCATATGCCTCTCCATTGATAAAGACCAAAGAATATGCGTCATCGCTATCTTTCTGTTTGAAGCAAATCGTGAGATTCAGAAATGATTGCTCAGTAGTTTCCATATACGCATCTATCTCATCCTCTGTGAGCTTGTGAAGTTCTTTTGCCTTGTCAACTTTCACACTTAGTGCTGCTCTGCAACCATCAACAATAGGACCAAGATATTCTAGCAGCATGAACCGGTCACGGTTCAATTCACGCGCGAGTAGCTTCAGGTTTAGGAGGAGGTTCTTCTTTTCTTCTTTCCCTGACAAGGTAATCACTCTATCAGCTTAATCTTGACATATAGAGATATGGTTAGACACACACTGCAAACAAAGAAAAGACTCTCCTGCATACACCAAGTGGTTTTACAGATGACCACAGACATCCATACACAACTAGGCATGAACCGAATGACAGTCAATGAGGTCGATCACAAATCGCTTGCTAGTCAGGTTGATATTCTAGTTGATAGGATGAATGCATTTGGGATAGAAAAGGCGATACTCGCTCCCAATAATCCATTTGGTGGAAATGAACTGTACCTTAAAGCCACCGAAATCTATCCAGACAGACTCTATAGTGCATGCACGTTGTATCCAAGACCAATTGAAGATGGTAGAAAGGCTTTGAAGAAATTCATCGATGCTGGGTGTGTATCACTTGTTATGGATGAAGCCCTCTTTCACCCAGGCGATCCAGCCGCTGATGCTCTAGTAGGTGCAGCTGTTGATGAGGATATTGCAGTATATTTCAGAAGTAGGGAACTCCGAGGTGATATGCTCGGTTTTGTGGATAGGTCATCATTGATACATCCAGAAGGACGATTCGTTATATTACACATGGGAGGTCTCTTCAGCTTCCCCAACGTTATTCCTCTCCTTGCCCGACAGAACATCTGGCTTGAAACCTCATATACACTTATTCGACTTGTAGAGTCTCCTTTACGGGTCTATCTTGATGCACTTGTACAAGATGTGGGTGCAAGAAAATTGGTCTTTGGATCAGGTCATCACACGGACTATGCACATCAACAGGCTTCACTGAATATGATAGATCTCAACTACGAACAAATGCGATTGATTACTAAGGAAAATGCATACTTTGTCCTAGGTGTTGGATTCACAGGTTGAGTACAAGTAATCTAAGTACGTAGCATTTCATTCAACAGCGACTCTAGGTCTCGAGACGTCGGTATCCCTACAATATAGAAGTCGCCAACTATTGTCAGAGGGAGTGCCATGATATTGTGGGTCTCTAGAATATTAGGATTTCCATCAATTGAAGATTCAACAACTTCCAATTCTTGGTTTGATTGCCTTAGATTCTGTACAACACACCTTACCTGTTCAAGAGCGATCTGAGAAAACGCACATCGTTCACTTGTAAACACACGAATACGGAGAGGTGCCACATTATCTCCATCTGGAACACTACTAGTAAGTATTGAGGAGGCCATTGGATTTCGTAGGGTCATTTTTTTCACCTCTGAATCATGATGATTCAGTTACTAAGACCTCATTCAGCAAATACTGGCGGCTTCAATCGAACCTCATCACTCACAGTGTGTATAGATTTCAATGGTATTGCTTCCCATCTCTGTGTGGTTGCTTGTGAAGATTTTCGTTCTATAACTACAAGGGGTCCCTTAGCGGTATCGTACCACAGCGTCTTGACACGTCCGATAGGGTATCCTCGAAAGTCAGTCACAATCTTATTCTTGAGTAACCAAGCTGTTTCGTTGTCTGTCATCTCTACTCAAGAAAAAACAGAGGCATAATTACTCAAGAGCGTGTGTACAATCAGGGCATAGTCCAGTGTAACACTAACTTGGAAATAGAATAATAGGTGTTAGAGGAGCCTACTTTGGTTTTTGATGCTCATCCCAACCCCATTCTACTATTGCCTCATCACCAGTGGGGATTAGACTTCCTCCGATACAATAACCGGTGGCTCCCATTAACAGACCTGCAATATTCATGACACCACCTGTAACAATGTAGGCTCGTGAATCGCTAATCTGTGTGAAAGCTAAGTCCATATCAGAAGCACCCTCAATTCTGTCAATGAATATTGTATAGTTCCCGGGATCCAGATCCAAAATGACCCGCTTTTCATATATCACTCTTTCCGCATCCAGAAGACTATCTGCAGTTGATAACGTCATATTCACCGTATTCGTAACAAGGCTCTCGTTGTTTATAAAACGTATATCTACAAACACGCTATTGTTCAAACTGGGTGTGACAGTGATAGCAACCTCTAGTTGAGAATAATATCCAGTACCTTCCCAGATTTCAAATGCATCTCTATCACCTTGTAGGGCAACGTACCCAGTATAATGGTATGGTGCCATGAGAACAATTGCACCACCTAGAAGGAGAACGAACGTACCGCCGAAATATAAGAAGGCTTTCTTACTCAACAATGGATTGCCCATCTGTTTCCACCATCGAAAGCTTGTACGGCTGAGGATATAGATGTAACGAACAAGACAATCTCCATTCGCTTTTTAGAAAGAGTCGCAAAGAATGTAAGGGTTGATGCTTGAAAAGGGCTTGATGACAGAATTTCTCCAACTCGCAAATGCACTCGAAGGAATTTCAGATACGAACAAGAGAAACGATAAGATTCGTATCATTGCCGATTTCTTACACAAGGTGCAACAGCAGGAAATTCGATTCGCCACAATGACCCTTGCAGGTAGAGTATTCGCGGAGAATGACGAGCGTACTCTTAACATCTCTTGGTCAGGAATGATTAACGCTCTCAGAAAGGTCATCGACTATGAAGACAAGGACTTTGAAGAGTTCTATGAAGGCGATGTTGGAGAAGCAATTGCTACCATGTTCGCCTCCGGTAAATACTCTAGGCAGCAGAGTCTCTTTACAGACTCCCTCACCTTAGAAACTCTAGAAAGTGACCTTGCGAAAATTGCATCATTCTCAGGAAAGGGTTCGAAGAATGAGAAAGAGTCGATTCTAGCTAAGATACTCATGGACGCTTCACCGAATGAGATTAAACCCATTGTTGCACTCGTGCTGGGCGATACGCGGACTGGAGCATCAGATGCTCTCGTTCTAGAAGGAATAGCTAAAGCATTTGAGATAGATCCACCTATTGCACGACGTGCATGGAATTTCTGTGGGGACTTAGGAAGGGTTGCCGAGATTGCAGCTTCTGAAGGAGAAGATGGACTAGGAAACATTGGAGTAGTTCTTTTTGTCCCAGTAAAACCAATGCTAGCCACACCTGCGAGCAGTGTTGGAGAAGTGCTAACATCTGAAGAACAGACATTTCTAATCGAGTACAAGTACGATGGG
>DAOWDY010000132.1 GCA_030638785.1 Candidatus Thorarchaeota archaeon | reverse complement strand
GATCTCTTACCCACAACCTCTACTTCCGATAATACCATGGATGACATTCGCAGGTCTATTGCTTCTTGTCATAGGACTCTCGAGTGTTCTCATGGTAAGTATTGCAAAGGTTGACCATAGACAGAATCTGGTTGATGATAAGAACGAAGTTTGGGATGAAACCCGAATCTTGAGGAGGGATAACTAGGTGTTTCTTAAGGGGAGACTAATTTCGGATGCACCTCAGGTCTTGACAACTCTGCTAGTATTCTCCCTTGCATCAGGTGTTCTTGGTGGGATCTTGTTTTACATGGATAGTGCAGGGCCTTCTGTTCTTGCAGAGATGACAGAGGACATACCAATACACATGGAGATTGAATTTACTGATTCATATTACGATCAGACTGAGGTAACTTCTGCAGATATCGTAGACATTGTTGAAGAACAAGAAGGAATAGCCAATGTTGAATTTATTAAATGGATAGACGGCAGCTTCCACTCCTGGGTATGGAGGAACCCTCTGAAGGAATATGCATACCTTGGGGTCTCCTCGACCTTCTTCGAAGTGTTTCCTGATATTGTATCATTAGCCGAGTCAAATCTAGAACTAGTAGATGGCGGATGCTATCTGGAAAAGACCTACTTTGAAACTGCTGGTTTGAAGATTGGCGATCAATACACAATTTCAACAATTTCTGAGGTCCTTGGGTGGAGATCGGTATCTTATGTTAGTCGTAATTTCACTATTCTGGGTGTTTTTGATGCCCAAGGGTATTTGGGATTCCACAACTTCATAGGAACTGAACTACCGATTCTTCGAGCGTTCATCACAACAAATGACGTTGAAGAGAGATTTGGAGTTCTAAATCATGCCCCCGAGAATGGAATTAAAGATGTAATATGGGCAAGGTTTGATGGTTCATTCTTAGCTCAAACAAATCCCTCAGAAGCAGAGGATAATCTACAGAATATCAGAAAGAGAATCGAACAGAGAACGGTACCTGAAGCGATTGTAAGTGAATACGCTATTGTCAGTGTTATCAATGCCTATACATCTTGGTACTCGAGTATGATGGCAATTACTATTGCATTCTCTATTCCGAGTATAGTCATGGGAATTGTTCTAGTACACTATACGTCAAAACTAGTATCAGATAGACAACGTAAGGATGTTGGAATGATTAGGGTAAGAGGCGCATCCAACCGCCAAGCCATGGAGTGGATACTTAGTACGGCACTAATAACTGGGATAATCGGTGGTCTAGGAGCAGTGCTTACAGGGATTCTTGCCGCAACACTCTCTGGCAATGTTAAAGAGCTCCTTTTGTTTGATCTATCTGATTCCTCAAGTTTTCTTGTGCTGTTACAACCTATTACAATTTTATCGGTCTTTGGATTCTCATTTGGTCTTGGAATTTTTATTTCCATCCCGTCTACCATCAAACACATTCTCATGCCTGCAAGCGAGGCTCACAAAGAAATTGAGAGAGAGAACAACAATCACGAAGAAGAGATGAATTCCCCAATCATTGACGTGGTGGTGATGGTAATCTCAGGATTGCTTGTTAGTCAAATCTACCCCGTCATAGGAGGAGGCTACGTATTTGCAAGTAGTTGGATTGTTTCTGGTCTTCTCATAGTGTGCTTTGGTACGTTCATAATATTCACAACCAGATTTTTTGCAAGAGTTTCAATACCATTCAAAATTTGGTTAACTAATCGAGGTAATAATCCCACTAGGATGGTTGGTCTAAGGGTCATTGGAAGATCGTCCAGATTACGGAGCAAGAGTGAAGCATTGGGGATAATGTTCATTGCTATGGTCTTCACTGCAGGAACCTTTGCGGCAACTGCTTCCACAACCGGCACTACCCACATTCGGGACCTCGTAGAGTTCCAGGTTGGTGGAGATATCGTTTTGGATGTGAATCCAAATTTCAGTAATATAACTCAAGATTTCGTCAATGTGCTTGAGTCAATAGATGGAGTCCAAGAGGCAAGCGCGATGCTTTCTTGGGAATGCCTTGTTAGCTACCGCACCACAGGCCCGATTGTAGACTTGGATTACAATCGTACTGTAACTGTGTTTGGTATACAACCCGAGGCATTGTTCAGAACTGCATTCTTTGAATCGTATTCCACTCTAAACTACTTGCCACAAGAAGCACTCTCAATTATGGCAAGTGATAATCGAAGCATTATCTCCTCTTTCAAGCCAACTATAGGGTATGATATTGCTGACGACCGAAGCTACTCTCTGATATATGGAGACCTCCTCAAAGTCCTGTTCTTTGAACAGACGCCATATGAATTCATAGACATGTCAATCGTTGATGTCATGGCAGAAAATGAGGAAATTGAAAGTGCTGCGTACCTGCCAGGCTGGGCTGAAGAGAATGATTTCATTCTGGTGAATCTGAACTACATGCAATATCAGATGAATACAAACCAGGTAGATCGATTCTATATCAGTCTGTCAGAGGGAGCGAATTATACTAAGGTTATGCAGGATGTCTGGAATCTGGCGCCTTCTACGATTCTCGAAATCGAATCGCCGCACGAAAATGTGGATCAAGTACTTGACACCCGAATCAGTCGATCCATCTATGGAGTGTATACTCTGAATATTCTTTTCTCACTCTTCTATCTTACAATAGGAATGTGTATCGTGGCCATCGAGAAGAATCGGGGATACCGTAAACAATTCTCTGTCCTTCGTGCTCTAGGTACTCAGGATAGTTCTGTGCTCAGTGGATTCCTTCTTGATACGCTGCTCGGTATTTTCGTGGCATCTTTGATAGGATTGTTTACGGGAGTACTTCTCAGTGCATTTGTGATTCAAGCTCCAATTGCGTACATTGGAACCTCTACTGCTTTGAGTTGGGATCGACTACCCGTTTCAATGATTATTCCAATAGATCTACTATCGATAATCCTTGCTTTGAGTTTTATAATCCCATTATTCGCAGCTTATGTTG
>DAOWDY010000093.1 GCA_030638785.1 Candidatus Thorarchaeota archaeon | reverse complement strand
TTGGAGATTCTGGAGAAAGCCAAGGCTGAGAGAAATCTAGTCAGTGGAAGAGACCCACGAGGTCTCGCAGCTGCTGCAATCTACATTGCATCAATCATCACTGATCAGAGGATCACCCAGCGAGCCATCGCCAGAACTGCAGGTGTTACCGAGGTTACCATCAGAAATCGTTACAAAGAGCTCGTCAAGAAGCTCGAGCTAACGATGGCACCATAGTGCTTACCCGGCTGCGGCTCAAGCTGCAGCCACATCTTCTTTTCTTCAGTTTTATCTAGTCATCACATATCGTATGTATTAATACGCCAAGTGAGTATTGATTATTGTTAATTTACTTGTGAGGGAGTATTGAATGGATAAATTTGAAGTCGAGAATAAAGCAGAGTATGTGCCAGCTTGGATATCTTACCTCTCTATAGCCACTGGAATTCTTCGATCTTTGGGAGAAGAAGTTGATCTAGCCTATACGGGAGGATATACTGGGTATGCGTTTCATCTGAATACTGCAAAAGGAGACACATGTCCATCAGCCCCAACAGTAGCACCATTTGAGTCTTTTAGAGAAGGTTTGGAATCATTTGGTTGGAGAATATTATTTGGCTGGACAGGTCCTGATTATGTTCCTAGCGAGGATGAGAAGGAGATAGAAAGAGCGCGTGGATATTTCGAAGATGTCAAAGCTACTCTTTCAAGAACAAATCGACCTGTAGGCATATGGGGAATTCCTGTTCCAGAGTTTGGTATTGTAAACGGATTTGATGGAGACAACTATGTTGTGAGTACATTCAGGAGTCTTCAGAGTGAGTCACGAGAGGAAACCCCGATCAGGTTCAATCAGCTCATCGCCCCAGGTGGTTTATCAAAAATGGCATTCGAAGAGAAAATCGATTTGCCAAATCAGAAAATTCTTGACAAAGAGGCTCTTCAACGTGCATTGACCATTGCAAAGGGGGTTGACTTTGGAAATGAGGAGATTAACTCGAAATATGTAACAGGACCGGATGCACTTTCAGAATGGGCAGAAACAATTGAAAAAGGAAAAGTTCCCGAGTCGGAGGAACATTCGAAGCATTTTGAAGGAGAGTCCCAAATCAACTACCATGGAAATTCCTATGTTGCAGCATGCACTCAAGAGGGGATGACCTTAGCATCATCATTTCTCATGCGGCTATCAAGGAGATACAAGTCTGAATCCTTTAGTCATGATCTCGCTGAAGCGTCACATCGATACAAACATGCAGCGGAGAAGATGATAGAATACACAGAACTATTTCCATTTAGTCTAGAGTTGAATTGGAAGGAAGAAGAGTTCACAAGTGAGAAAAGGTCTAAGGGGTCACAACTTCTTAGAGATACCCGTCCACATCTGCTTGAAGCCATTGAACATATGGAAACAGCATTGAATACTTGGAGCATCTGATGAGAGTAGCAATATAGAGAACAGATAGAATGAAATGTAATACTGTTTGGAATTCCTTCGAGAAATATGGTTGAGCTGTACTTTGGAGACCTCACTACAATCGATATCTTCCTAGCATTGTTTACTGGCATTGCAGGAGGAATCGTCCTTGCAGTTGCTTACAAGCTTGCAGAGAGTGGGGTGGATCATTGGAAACCTAGAAAGCTCGTCCATATCAGTATGGGTTCAATCATCGCCTTCACAGTACATTTCTATGTAACATTAAGTGGTCCAGCATTTGCTGCAGGCATCTTCCTCACCATCCTCTTCTATTCGTGGGCTCACAAAAGTGACCTCATAACTGCCCTCTTGGTCGCAGGAAGCCGAGAGAATGAAAGTTCCCTAAACACATTTGCTTCAGGATTCATGGGCATTGTTGCATTCGTGGTTGCTTTTCTTGTGTTCTTTCAAAGACCAACAATTTTCGTTGCAGCTATCCTCGCTGTATCATGGGGAGATGCCGCAGGCGAAGTTGTGGGGCGTTCGTTGGGAGGAATGATAAGTTCTCGGAGATATAAAAAGAAGTCAATAGAAGGAAGTCTTGGTGTCTGGGCATTCTCTTTTCTCTCTATTCTCGTTGCGATAGCCATACATTCAGCAGACATCTGTCCCCTTTGCTTTATCCCCCAGATTGTTTTGATCGGATTTGCTATAATGCTTACAGAAGTGTTGAGCATAGGATGGACAGATAATTTCTTCATTCCGCTAATCACAGCACTGCTAGTATGGCAGTTTATCTTTCCAGGGATGCCTCTATTCCTAGTATAATAATCAGGAATTACTCCCAGTCAATTACTCTAACAATACCAGATTCACCCAACTCACATACAAGTTTGAGTTCAGCCAGAATGCTTGTCCATCCCACATCATATCCTATCATAGCTTCTGGAAGTTGAAAGCCGTGATGATGAAGGGTTACAAGAGTCATATCCTCGACCTCTTCAAAACGAATATTCACCAAGGTTTCAGGCTCGTTACCGTAAACCCATGTGAACTCAATCTCACTCTCATCCTCCATCTTTCGAAAGACTACAGGACCTTTACCCTCAGCCCACCAAGTGTAGATGCCAGCGTATTGTCTATCAACCACTGGTTCATCTGCCCTGATGAAGTGCTTGAGTTTCTCAGGATTTGTCCAGACATCAAAAGGTAGCTGCGGAGGTGCTTTAATTAGGACGCTCATTCTAACATCAGTTGGATCGTATCTGGTGACCCTGAGAGGATGATATTCCGAGTAGTCGAACCTTATCGCAGGCCTATCAAGTTCTACAACCGATTTGAAATTCGCAAGTAAAATATTCCAGTGATCGGAAAGGTGAAGCTTCTTGGCTCCATCTGGAATGGCACCATGCTTGAGATCGATTTGTGTTCCTGTAGGATTAGCAATGAATCTAATAACGAAAAGTGATTCCACTCCAAGAATTCCCCAGCTAAATAGAATTGCACGGGGTTCTTTGTATCGTTTCAGAGTCCAGTGATTGTCTATCTCTGGAGTAGTAGGCGCATTCTTACCAGAGAACCTGATTTGGCCTCCTTCAGACATATCTGCACTAATTTCGTTCCCTAACCACTGTGTCATGATGACTGGATTGAGGAATTTCTCCCAGACCTCTTCCATGGGTCGAGAAATGCGCACTGACAGATGAATGACAGGCATTACATCTTCTATTGGTTGTTCCGCCACATCCACCACACTCTTTCTTTGATGGTTCTATTCCCTTATGTGTCTGATGATTAACTAATGTTTCTCTCTTAACAAAAAGGCACCTCTGATATGTCATCTTTCTATATAGAGCATATGACTGGTGCAAATGCATTCTGATTAGACCATCAATGTGTCCAAAACAAGAAGGAGCGGGATCAAGGGATACTCTTGAAGTTTACTCCATTGCGGTATTGGTAGGCCACTTTCTCCGGTCATATGCAAACAAAAATGCAATTCCTGTTTCTATAGGTCTGTGAATAACAAATCATCTGTCTACCATAATCATATATTGTAACCTACTGAGTAGAAATATTCAGAGAATGAAACGAACACACTCTACCTGAAGAGTGATGATTCACGCGGTTTGGTGCATTTGAAATGAGGATAAAGAAAGCAGCCTTTGCTGCATTACTATCTATTATTCTGTTAGGTTCTTCACTACCCCTTTTTTTGGCGAGCCCTATAGCACTTCCGACTTCTAATGAGAACGAAGTCCTAGATATAGCTCCGATTGGGTACTCTGAACCAGCAGCGGGCGGAAATTGGGAAACATCCGCTTTTGGCAATATCTCATTGATGGCTAAAGGTAATTTCTCAGCAAACAAAGCCCATGATTTTGTAATTGTAAACGGGTCCAATCCTGGACAGTTTCCAGTTCTCTTTGATGAATATTCAACATTCACAGGTGATATGATACATCTGGTTGATGGGAATTCTGGGAGTATAATGTGGAGTAAAACCATCAACAATACTGTGACAGACCTTGATATCGAAGATATTGACGGCGATGGTTATGATGAAATAGTGGTTTCAGTGCTGCGTTGGAATGCATCTGATAGTTCTGATCACTACAAGCTTGACAATGGTGGCCAACTATTTGCATTGGATGGATCCGGGACCACACTCTGGAATCATACTTCAAATACGAACGGTGCCTACATGTCAGTTATTGGAAACTTCACTTCAGATGACAAGCTAGACGTTGCTACTGTTTGGACGAATGACATGTTCAACTACAATGTCACATTCTATACTGCAGAAGATGGCACTCAATGGGGCAGCCATTTGGGAACTCAATATGTACATAGGAATTGGTATGACAATGGCACTCTGTACACAGACCCATCACATACCTATGGTTACATGGCAGTACCCATTCAGGGAGTTGCAGTTGACTTTGATAATGATGAACTTGATACCCTAGTTCTCCAAGCAAATGCTGGGAGCTACAACGACACTGTAGACCATGAAGCACTTGAGGAATATTCAATGCTTTTGTACTACTATGAGGGCTTGTCTGGTTATGACGAGTTCAATGTGACTTTTGCTGAACCAACCGGATTTCAGGGATATGATTTCTATGCGCCCGAGGTGGTGGCAGGTAATTTCATTGATATTTCGGATTCCGAAGAACTTGGCATTGCAGTACCATTGAATGACACACACAGGATGGTAAACATCTTCGATGATTCC
>DAOWDY010000137.1 GCA_030638785.1 Candidatus Thorarchaeota archaeon | reverse complement strand
GGAAAGTGGTTTGGGTACATTGGATTTGATGATACTAAGACAGAACGTCAATGGACTATTGGTGAAATCCGTCTCTTGCGAACAGCTGCAGAGATGATATCTGGATACCTGGTGAGACAGTCTACCGATGCTGAATTGAAATCTTCTGTGAGAGACCTCGAACTCTATTCTTCAATTCTCAGACACGACTTTGCCAATGATATAATGCTAATTCTCAACCAGATTGAAGCAGCTGAAATCCTTGGTTTGGATGAAAAACAACTCCGTGAAATAATGAACACCTCAAAGGTAGCCGCAGAAAGAATGGACCAAGTATTGTCTGTCTTTCAAGCAGAGGGTACCCAATCAAGAAATAGGGTGCGTTTCCTACTTGATGAAGTGATTGATCAGGCAAGGAAGACTCATCCCTCCTTAAACATTGAAATGAAAATTGACGAGGAAACCGCAACCGCAGAAATTGCTGGCGGTCGTCTACTGCCCATGGTCTTTTCAAACTTGCTGAGAAACGTTGAGGATTATGCAGGGGGGAATGCGCTTGTTACGATATCAGCCAAGAAAACCGAGGGAGAAATTGAATTCATCATCAGTGACAGTGGACCTGGGATCGATGAAACAATCCGGGACAAACTCTTCCAAGCCGGTGTATCAACAAGTGGCGGAGGGTTAGGTCTCTACCTTTGCAAGAGAGTAGTGGAAGGATATCGAGGGTCAATGGAATATGTGGACTCAGATGACCGCGGTGCGGTCTTCCGAATCGTCTTATCCCTTGCGTGAGATCTCCATATTATTCGGATGAAAGATCCTCTTCATCTTCTTCTATTACAACTGAAGGCTTTTCAGACCAGATATGTCTTGGTGACTCAATCTTCCTAATAATGAAACGTGACCGTTCACCTTCCCAGAGACCTTTCTCAATATAGACACCCTTTCCTTTATCGTATTGATCAAGAATTCTGACAACGGATTCCGAACGACCTTCGAAAAGACCCTCTAATGCCAAGGCATTGAAGACTTCCTCAGAATTATCTAACCTACTGTGACCCCTAATGGTCCATCTACCTCGTGAAGCATCATCAAGAAGATCTTTCATAGTCAGTTTATTGGACGTGCGATTTCTCACCAGGTACCATTTCATAATCAGTCATATCCATCGATGAATGTCACTTCACTTTATGAATTACAACCAATTATAAGATGTGCCCAATCATGAATGAAAAGGACGAGATCAATCTTGGCAAGATATGCAGTGTCAGGAGTTACCTCAGATAAGGAACAAGCATATCTCTTCGATGAAAATGTAACGAGAATCTGGCTCCGAAATCAGGGGATTAGTACCTTCGATTTGGAGTCACTAATACCACTCTCGAACCTCCGCGAATTGTACCTTGATAATAATGAACTTGAAACCCTTAATCTGGAACCACTTGCGAAACATGGAGGGCTTCAGGTTCTGAGCCTCGCTGAGAATAGATTGTCTTCAGTTGATCTAGCTCCATTGAGCCGATGCAAGAATCTGACCTGGTTGAGTCTTTCGAAGAACAAGCTTGACACAATCGATCTATCACCGTTAGCGGGTTGTGAGAGTCTTGAGAATCTATACCTAGGTGGGAATAATTTCACGTCTGTGAACCTAAAACCATTGGCAAGATGCAGATCCCTGACAGAGATTGTTCTGTCTAGTGATATTAATGATTCACTGGACACTATAATTGACCTCACACACCTTGTACCTTTGAAGAATCTTCAGAAGGTGGGCCTCTATAAATTAGAACGCGTTTCGCTGGGACTTCAGGCTCATCAATTCAAGAGAGTGCCCCAAGCAGTCACTCAATGCTTGGAGAAGTGTCGCAATGTTTCCATAGAGGATATCGTAAAAAGTCGTATCGATTTGATGGGACCTAGGAAGGGTCTTGAATCTCTTGAACAGGAAATTGATAGAATTGATTCTCAACATTGGCTTGATGTTAGGAGGGACATCTTCAGACCGCTGGGTCTGGATGTCATCGCGGGATTTGATGGTCAACTCTCCGAACTTGCGCCGAATAAACGAATGAAAAAGTGGAAGGAGAATGTAATTGTCAAGGCAACCAAGGAGATTGCAAAGGGTTCGCGCTCAATTCTACTGAACCTAGAAGAGCTTGATATGAAAAATGGGATTCATGCAAATTTACACTCAGCAATTCTAGAAAACCGAATAAACGAAAGCAAGCAGGCACAAATCTATGTTTGCGAAGGATGTGCAGATCTCCGGGAGATCTGGTACAGTGCATGGGGTTTCAAACTTCTGAGCAAGAGAAGAACGTGGATATTTAGTACTACAGGAAAGCCCCTGATTGATCTTCGTAATTCAATTCGAAATCTTGGATTCGATTTGGTATTTGTGCCAGTTAAGATTCGAGACCCTTGGCCATCAATATCTAATGAACCATCGTCTCTACTAATAAGAGCAATCCTCGGTTCTGCGGACAGAACAGCATCCGAAGCTGTAAAGAAAAGAGCCCTATCGTGTATTCTAAAGAGTGCTCTTCATCCGCTTCGGGGGGAGTATGAAAGAATTGTAACACATCTGAATGAGAGGAGAGAGCAAACATGACAACCCCTAAGGATGCTTTGCACTCAGCCAGTATTGTTGAAAGTGTTTCAATGGCTCCTGATCTGCGTTCTCTCTCAGAAGTGCTTCACAAGATGACAGCATCTGAGGTTGTCACAAGTGAACGCCTTCGAATTGTACTCAAGCATCGAGCTCCTGACATCATCACAATCGCTCGTCAAACCCGTCTCGAAGGACGAACGCTTCTAGAGATGCAGTGGATTGTGTCTTATCCAGAATTTCTATTGGAAAATTCAGTCCAAGAGGAAATAAGAATCTCAGGACTTGGAGGGGATATCCTTCACGATTTTGCTAATATCTTGGATGCTAAAGGACGTTCTATTATCGAATACAAGGAAGTTCTTCGATCGTTGGGAACTATCCCTGGAATTGCTGATGTTGCTTGGGAGGAATTACATCGCTCACCACTCAAGGGATTGGAAGCGGCAATTGAATCGGAAGAAGGCATTGCACGGCTTCTAGCTCTAGTTCTGAAGATAGGTACTCTCCTCTATAATGAATCGATATTGAAAGCAGTGAACTCTAGAGCTGACGAGATTGTGCTAGCACTTGAGGGACTTAAGAATCCTGATCTTGCAAGAAACATTCTGGGGGCTCTAGCGTTACTACAGTCAAGCCCTTGGCAGTTTGATAACCCTGATGCACCAACGAGAGGAGTTCTTGACTCGCAGATTGTTGATACAGTACTTCTTCGAACAATCAAGAATATCCCTGAGGTACAGGAAATATCTGAAACCCTTTCAGAGAGTCAGAGGAAGTTCAGAATGCTACTTGAAAGGACCATCGATCTATTAGGATGGCCTTTTGTAAGATCCTATTTGCTCCATGTTGCCGAGCAGTCTAAAGAAAACGCTACGTGTTTGTATAGTCTCGCGAACACGGCTCTGCCTCTTGGCGGAATTAACAATGCATTCTTACTGAATTCTCTCTCTCAGGAACTCCCTATTCCTCGCCAGATAATTCATGGTGCACTTGGGAACCCCGATGAATACATCCTATCTTTTGATGCACTTGAACAAGAGAACTTTGTCAACGGATTCAAGAGTGATGGAATTGATTTGGAGTCTTCTATTGAGGCTAAGAAGATCGAGGCACATCATCTTGAGAATGCCAGGACAGGTATTAGGTTGGATGAGTCCATCATGGGGAAATCCAGTCTCATCAGAAAACTAGTTGAGATGAAATCAGATCAGGCAACAGAGATTGCGTCTGATTTTCTGAAGGGACTTGTTGTTTCTCCATACCAACCTATCAGAATAAAGAAGACCGCAAGTGGATGGCTCAGGACCCTGGGTAAGATCTGACATTGAACCTTGTTGTTTCCAAATTCTTAAGTGTCATAACAAGAATGTGAACCTAGATTGCCTAGGAGAGAGGACAATTGGATAAGGACGAAACACTTGCTTTTATTGATAAGCAGATTGAGCTAGAACTAAGAATCATCAAGATTGTTGAGGAAAACGTTGCACAGCTTGGAAACGCTTTCATCAAAGACTTGCTAATCGGGATTTCAACAGACTCCAAGAAACATGCTGCACTTTTGAAGTCACTACGTAAGGCAGTAGAGGGACCGACTCCTTTCATCAGCATGGAGGAACGAGACAAGATTGCCAAGGGCATCCAAGCGCACATAGACATGGAGGCTGAAGCAGTCAAGACCTATGGCGAGATGATCGAGAAGAGCGATAATGAGCAGGTCAAGACCATCGCATCCATGATCAGAGAAGATGAGTTCAGACATCATGCTTTGTTGAAGGAGCTGCACAAGACAGTTGTAGAACCAGAAACCCTGACAGAAGATATGATCTGGGATATGATGTGGAGAGATTCACCCTGGCATGGTAGCCCAGGTGGATAATTATTTTATAAAAGAAGAAATTGCACTTGTGATATTGTTTGGTGAAGAGAGAGATGACAGTAGAAGATGTAAAACGGACAGACAAGGGACGAGCACTTATGCTCTCGAATGAGGCTGTGGTGCGCGGCGCTCTTGAGGCGAATGTCAAGGTGGTTGCCTTCTATCCAGGGTCGCCTGTATCAGAGATAATGGACACATTCGGAGATGTGCTAGATCATTTTGGAGATTACAAGATGGAAATATCTGCCAATGAGAAAGTTGCATTGGAAACTGTCGCGGGGGCGTCAATGGCAGGAGTCAGATCATTTACTTCAATGAAGTCTGTCGGAATGAACGTTGCGAGCGATGCAATGTATAGTCTGGCGTACACTGGTATTAACGCTGGATGTGTGGTGTTGATGGCGGATGATCCATTTGCTCACTCTTCACAATCAGAGCAGGATGCAAGGTATTTTGGAGAAGCCGCCTATGTACCAATGATTGAACCTGCAAACGCTCAAGAGGCCTACGAGATGACGAAGTGGGCCTTTGAGATTTCTGAGAAGCACAAAACCCTCGTGCTGATGAGAACAACAACTCGGGTCAATCACGCAAGAGGAATGGTCCAACTTGGGGAGCTGGAAAGAACCCCATTCAAGAAAAAACGATGGCAAGACGTGAAAGGACAATACTTCACCGTCGGATCGGTTGCTCGAGCACACAAGGCAAGACTGCTTGAGAAGATGAAAGCCATGAGAGAGGATTTTGAAAAAACTCCCTTCAATCGTATCGATGAAGGAGATGGTAAGACAGGTATAATCACTGCTGGAGTCTGTTATCTACATACACGAGAGGCGATGCAGAATCTGGAAGTAAACCTTCCAATCCTGAAAATCGGAACAATCAATCCTCTACCTGAGAAGAAGATCTCAGAGTTTCTAAAGAAGCTAGACACCGTCATCTTTGTGGAAGAGTTATCTCCATATCTTGAAACCCGTATCACAGCTCTGGCGAAGGATGTGAATCCATCCATCAAGATTGTGGGTAAGCGGAGCGGTGACTTCTCGGAGATGCTGGAATACAATGTACAAATTGTGGAGAAAGTTCTTGCTAATATCCTGAACAAAGAAGTTTCCCATGATTACGACAAATACTGGAAGCGTGCTGAAGAATTAAAGAAGGACTTTCCTGATCGTGTTCCGATCTTTTGTCCAGGATGTCCTCATAGAGGCACTCTCTGGGCATTTAGACAGGCGTTAGATAGGTTGAAGATTCGGGATGATATGGTTTTCAATAACGATATAGGATGTTACTCGATGGCATTCCTACCACCCAATGAGTTCAGTGATTCAATGCTGGCCATGGGTGCGAGCCTTGGAGTATCTGCTGGAATGAGCTTGGTACTTGAAGACAAGATTATTGCAATGGTAGGCGACTCGACATTATATCATGCAGCTCTTCCAGGTATTGTCAACTTGATTCATCATAGATCCAACGTTACACTCTTTGTTTTGGATAATTCAGTCACAGCTATGACTGGTCAGCAGTTCAACCCGAATACCCCATTCGATGCAGGTGGAAAGGCTGCAAAGAAGATAAACATGGACAAGCTCTTCGAGGCATTGGGAGCGGATAGCATCACTGTCATCGACCCATATGATACAAGAAACTGCATCGATCCGATAAAGGACGCAATCGAGGCGGATGGGTTCAATGTCATCATTTCTCGGCGTGAATGCGCCCTCTATGGAGACCGCCAGAAGAAGAAGCGTGGTGAGAAGATTCACCAGAGTGAGAATGTCAAGGAAACATGCAGGGAAATCTACTCATGTGTCAAAGAGTTCTACTGTCCAGCCATCATGGTTGATGAGTCTGATCACAAGATGATGATAATGGAAAATCTGTGTGATGGGTGTTTGGAATGTCGACAAGTGTGTCCAGTTGATGCACCGCGTCATATTGAAGGGAGGTAAGCAAGATGGAAAGAACATACAATATTCTATTCGCAGGCGTTGGTGGACAGGGTCTCATGCTCCTGTCTGCTGTTCTAGGAAAAGCAGCTGTAGATGCAGGGCTTGATGTCATGACTGGAGAAACCCACGGACTTGCTCAGAGAAGTGGATCCATCTACGTCCATTTCAAAATTGGGAAACCTATCTCACCTTTGATACCATATGGCAAAGCAGACATGCTCATCGCGATGGAAGCCACTGAAGCCTTGAGGTATATTGAGTATCTGAAGGATGATGGTGTGATCATCATGAGCAAACACATTATGCCAGCAGTTGCTGAAACCATGGAGGTTGCACTGGACAAGGAGAAGAAGAAAAAATACTTCACCCTTGAACAGGTTGAGGAGCGGGTTCGGAAAGTCACAAAGAACGTGATTGCCCTTGATTCGCTTGGTCTCTCACTAGAGGCAGGTAATACGCGAACTGAGAACTCTGTCTTGATTGGCTCTGCAGCATCATGTCCGGACTTTCCAATCCCCATTGATGACCTGAGAAAGGCTGTGCTAGCCCTGGTACCTCCAAAGACAGTTGAGGCGAACTCCAAAGCTTTCGATCTAGGTCGGGAGGCAGGAGGAGCCTGCCTTAGCTAGATGGAATATCTCTTTGACAATAGAAACCGAGGTACCGAAATCCGTTTGTCCTTTTCCCCTCAAATCCTAAGTTTCGCCATCAGGACTGGCATCAGTATCATTGTCACTCTCTTCCCACAGTCTCCCAAACGTGACAAGAGCAAGCACAAGCTCGGAACTATGTAGACGCTCCGCAAGGTATTCAATACTCTCCGATATTGTATCTTCATGTTCCCAAGCTTCGTAGCAGAGTTCGATTATCGCATCCAAGCGAGTAGAGGGGATGCCAAAGGCATCAATGAGACTATCTGCTTCATGGTCAACAATGGTTAGCGTACCTAAATCAAATTTCGGCATGTCATTCACTATGACTCGTTCATGATACTTCGCTTATAATCTAGTTTTGTACTAATATCGTCAAGTCACCATAGGATTTCCGAATAGAGTTATTAGACGATACTACTAGAAGAAATCGAGGGATGTTACGTGCCTGAATACCATATCAGAAAGGGAATTTCGAATATTTCCACAAAGAGAGTTGGATTTGCCATAGTCCTTCCACTAATCATGATTTCACTTTTCATATCACCTGTACTCCAAGAAGAGAGAGGGTCTGCAACTAAGAGTCTTTCTTTGAATGAGAGCAGCCCAGATACTTCGTTTGTTCCATCAGCCACTGGGGGGATTTGGCAAGATGATTGCTCAAACACCACAGGTTGGATATCTCAGAGTGCCGCAACTGGCTTTGATCCTAAGCATGAAATACTCCAATCAGGGGCATTGACAGCTGTATCAGATTATCTATACGTGGATGGGATATCAAATCCAGCAGTAGGTCGCCAAGGACCATTATATGTTAAACAACTAGATTCAAACGTTTCCATTTCAAGCATAAGATTGTTTCAAGCGGAAGTTGAATTCCTTTATTCCTTTGATGTGTATGGTTGGCTATCCGTTTACCTATTTGATGAAGATAAGCAAAAAGTAGCCATGCTCAGATTACATGATGCATGGCAATCAACATCATCTATTCACGAAGCAGTATATTTCACACCTGGGGAAATTGGAGATGGTACTGTTTTCGATGAATGGGCAACCAATTCATGGCGAGCAACCATTTCATGTTGGTATGATTCTGCAACCGATTCGATTCAAGCTGAGATTGATGATGGAACAACTGTTTATAGTCAGACGCTTGAATCGTCAGGGAATTTTGATTCTCAAAGGAATATATCCTATATTGGTATCCAATGGAGTAAACAAACCACATTCACCTATACTGGGAACTACTATCGTCTCCATAACATACTTTTTGATTATAGCATACCAAATCCAGTCACCACATGGCACGATGATTGTACTAACACAACAGGATGGATTTATGCTCCCTCGTGGGAAGGGTACCGACCATGGGCTCATGCCAGCGGTACACTAACCTCAACTAGTGGATATCTGCATGTTCCTGACAACGCAGGTTGGGCAACAGGTCCGTTATGGTATCAGCAGTTTTCAAATCCAATGCCTGTCAATTCTCTGAATAATTGGGAAGTTACGCTAGATATGAATCAACTGACAACTTCCTATAAAGGAAGGATGATGGTTATTCTCTATGATGCAAACAAGGATTGGGTGACGTATACCTATGCATATGATTGGCATGATGCAGCTTATGATGGAAACTTAGTAATGGCATTTCGCATGGACAATGGATCCACTTCAGCTCTAACATACTACGATATCCCAGAAACCCATTGGCAGGGAACATTCTCATTCTATTACAGCTCAGGGGTTGGGTTGATTGCAGAAGTAGATGGAAAGGGGTCTCGACAACTTCTCGATGAAGCCACATGGTTAAATCAGACTACTAGAGAAATCTCATACATTGGTATCACTTGGAATAAAGGCTCAGGGACATACATGGATATCCGTTTACAGGATATGCTATTGGAAACCAGTGAAGGAATCACTATCGACAGCCCGGCAGATATTGAATATGAGGAGGGATTCTCATTACCACAGAACATCACATGGAATCCGGTATCCGCGGCACCAGACTCCTACGAGGTTTACAAGGGAGGAGTTCTTGATTCATCAGGAAGTTGGATTGGTTCTGACATCGTAGTTGATGTGGGTGGATTCACAAGTGGCATCTATAATTACACCCTTCGTGTGAACAATACAGCAGGGGCTTTTGCCACGGATACGGTTAACGTTACGGTTGTTTCTACTGCAGATCCTGAACTAGATACCCCAGTAGATGTTTATCTCGAGCTTGGAACGAACGGTACAATTACCTGGCATCCTAATGATACTAGCCCCAGTAGTTACGATATCTATGTTGAAGAGGTCAATGAGGAAAATGGAATATGGTCAGGAGGTAATATTTCCTATGTGTACGTTGGGGATACTATTGGAGCGTTTAATGTCACAATCAAGGTGACTGATGCACTTGGCAACTATGCAACAGACAGTGTCAATGTTTACGTCCAAGATACACTTCCTCCAACTATTGACAGTCCAAGTAATATCACTTTAGAAGATGGTATGCCAAGCTCTCAGATAATATGGAACCCAAATGATGCGAATCCAAGTTCATATGAATTATACATCGATGATGTAAGTGCTGGCCCACAGATTTGGGATGGTTCAGCTGTTTCCACAACGACCGCAGGATTAGGAGTGGGCAACCATAATCTAACCCTCGTAGTATATGATATTGACTCAAACAATGCAACCGATTCAATGTGGGTAGAAGTCATACCATCCACACCTCCAAGTGTGTCAGGACCAGCTTCTGTTGATATATCGGAGGGAAGTTCTGGTGAATACTTCACGTGGACTGCAAGTGATCTATACCCTGATTTCTATGATGTGTTCAGAAATGGCAGTAATATTATCCAAGGGGCAACTTGGTTCGGTGGTGATGTTTCTGTATCACTTGATGGATTATCACTAGGCGATCACAATTACACAATCATTTTGACTGACCAAGCTGGAAATACAGCTGTTGATACTGTTTGGGTACATTGTTTCGATACTTCAAATCCAAATGTTAACTCGCCAGCTGACATTGATTTAGAGTACGGTATGTCGGATATCTTCCTCATATGGACTATACAGGACCTACATTTACTGAATTGGCAAGTGTACCTCAATTCATCACCCCATCTCTCTGGTGATAATCAGTCAGCATCTGTGATAGTGGATCTTGATGGATTAAGTTCAGGTGTTCACAACCTGACGGTGATAGTATTCGATACCTCAAACAATAATGCAAGTGATTCAGTCATGGTTCTTGTGGCTCCGAGTACAGCACCAATAATTGATGACCTTGGGGATTTCATTGTCTATATCGGACAGATTAACCTAACATTGATCTGGCATCCCTATGATAGTTATCCAGAACATGCAACAATACTTCTGAATGAAACGGAAGTTTACAGCGCACCGTGGAGCGGCGGACCCATTTCCTACATATTACCTGAAGACCTAGAAATAGGGTTGTATGTCGTGACTATTGCAGTAACAGATCTCGCGGGCAATTCTGCGGGCTCTTATTCATACATTACTATTTTAGACAATGCTTCACCTCTCCTAACAGACAATGAAAACATAGATTGGTTCTCAACTGATGCTTCGCCATTTACTGTTCTATCTTGGTCAGCGTATGACCTCAGTCCCAACAAGTATACGATTTTGATTGACGGGGTTGAATTTGCAAGTGGTAGTTGGGCAATAGAAGATACCATTTCATTCTCATTTCCTGAGGAGCTTGATTGGGGCGACTACAACATTACAATCGTCGTCGAGGATACCGCGGGTAATCTCGCAATAGACACTGTTATGATCCGAGGTGTAACTGCAGTCGACTTTGAAAGTCCTGGAGATATTATCTTCACCGAGGGATCCAGCGAAATCTTGGCAACTTGGAATCTACTCTCTGGATCTCCTGAGTATTACTGGATCATGATTGACTATGAGATCGTAGATTCGGGAGTCTGGTCAGATGTGTCAATCTCCGTTATCCTTGATTCGCTAGCTGTTGGGATTCATGAAGTGTCACTTTCTGTACAATACATGGATGAGTATTGGTATTCAGATTCAATTCAAGTTACAGTATTGCCAGATGAAATCACAACAATTCCAACAGATCCCGGAAACCAGATGGGTGATATTGTAATTATAGGATTCTTCATTGCGATTGGAGGAATTGTGATAGTAATTGTAATCATAATTTTCCTAAGGAAACAATCCTCTGGATGATTATAATAGAAAAAATAAACTATGGTTATGTGCATAGGGTTATTAGATGAATCTACGAATCCTCGCGGGGAGAGACAATTGACTCATTCCAAACTCTTTGATACAATAATCATTGGAGGCGGCCCAGCTGGATGTGCGGCTGCGCTACATTTAGCCTTTCATAAACGATCAGTCCTCGTTCTTGATCGTGGCACAAGCCCTATGCACTTTCATACAAACACTATAATGAATTTCCCCTCATCAGCAACCTACACAGAAGGAAGAACATTGCTGAGACAGATGCATGGTGTTGCAAAATCAGCGGGTGCTACATTCAAAGAAGCAGATGTAGTAGAAATCAGTGGTGAGTATCCATCCTTCGAGGTTAGAACAGCTCCAAGTTATAGAACAACGGATGAGTCAGTATACCATGCGAAGACATTGATATTTGCCACAGGAACTTCTCGAAAACATCCAAAGGTAGATGGGTTGTGGAGGAAGTGGTTACCTGTGGCAAACGTAGGCAATGGAGCCTACTACTGTCCAGACTGTGAAGCACCTCTATGTCAAGACAAGGATGTTCTGGTGGTGAATACAGGTACAGTAGGCAGTGCCTTGCATGTGGCAAATTCATTAACACGCTTCACTGACAAAATTAGAATTCTCATGACAGAAGATGCCTATAGACCATTTGAAGAGCAAGACCTGAACAAGCTTAACGAATCACCCTTCTCATGGATGCAGGGTAAGATCAAGGAGATAGACTTTCCAGTCCCAAGTAAGCTACAAACAATCACTCTTGAGAATGGAGAGGTCTTGAGGGCAGAAGTGTTCTTTGTTGCATTCGTTGCAGAACCAAGAAGTGAGCTGGCACAAACTCTTGGGGTGGATGTCGATGTAAAAGGCAACATCATAACAGACCATCGTGGGAAAACCAATCTTGAAGGTGTTTGGGCAGCAGGGGATTGCCGACCCATTACTCAGCAAATTGCAACTGCCACTGGTACTGGAAACTACGCTGCGCTAATGGCAAACCAGTTTCTTGGTAACGATCATGAGCAAGAGTAGATCTTTGAACACACCGATTACCGAACGGCATTGCATATGGATGATAGACCTCCTAGCTAGTGATGATGCGATTTGTTTCTTAATATCGGATTCTGGTAATGATGTGGCCTGGTAGTTTTGAGAGAGTCAACACTTCGTTGCGTTCATCTTTTGTAAATCCTGCAGCATCAGATTTCCGTTTGAAGGTCTCCTTCAGATTGAGACCTTCCATCACATCAGGAGCGTAATTCACTCGATTGATATATGCGGCCACTAGGAGCATTTTTTGACGTTTAGGAACATCATCCCGGGTCATTGCATTGAATACAACTGTATCTAGAGCACCGAATAATCCTGCAATCCAGACATTATGGATTCGTTCTGTCCAAACAGCAACAGCTAGTTCACGAGTAATCTTGTTGATGTGAGCTTGGTCTATTGTAACCCTGTATCCGCCATAGATTCTCTCGTATCGTTGTGAAGCCAATATGAGTTTGGCCCTAAGTTCCGGATTCGAGAGGATTTTGAATGCAAATTTTATGAAGTTCTCATTATTGAGTGCCTTATCGATAACAGCACGTAGTTGTGGAAACATAGGAATCTTACTCAGCTCGTAGAAGGTCTGAGCCATCACAGTAGGATTGTTCTGAGGGAGATCTTCTATCAGATGTCTCGTGAGGAAATTGCTAGATGTGACTAGTTGCATATCTTCCTCGGGATTGAGTGGTAAATCGGAAACAACTTTCTTAGCAGCTGTTTCAATCCGAGGTCGAAGATTCTTTTCTAAAGGCTTTACTCGTTGTTTAAGCATATCAGAAACATCATCTGTTGCACCATAAGACGCTGCTCGTAGATGTTGCGAATAATCAGCAAGTTCTTCCATACTCAACTCAGCTACTTTCTTTTCACCCATGAACGCTTTGTTGACTTTCTCAATGAGCCGCTTCGCTAACTCTAAATTCTTAATCCGTTCAATGCTTCGGAGGAGAGCTTCAATATATGGCATGGACATCTCCATCTCCATTGTGCCTCCGAACCCTGACAGGATATCGCTCGCATCAAGGACATCGTGGATAAAGGTTTGAGTTTCTGGGGCCGCAGTCTTAGCTGCATCCTTCAGAAACTTTCGCAGATTCTTATTTTCTGGGTCATTCAGTAGCTCCTCAGCAATTGGACTAATAATCAATGATTGATCCTCGTCACTTAACTTGAGTGCATCAACGTATGCCTTTAGTCTCTTGAACAAGCCTTGAGCTGCGAGCTTGGCAATTACAAACTGAATGACATCGTTTCTGTATTTCATCTCAACAAGATTGGTCAACTCGACAATCTTCTTTAGACTCCTAGCCTTGGAGATTGTCTTCGCAGCCTCCTCAATCGCTCCGATGTCACAGAGTAAATTCAACTTGATGACTATGTCTTCGAAAACGCTAATCAGATATGCAAATACATCAACAGTATGCGCATCCTCTTTCACATGCTTAGCAAGCTTGCGTATATCCTCACCTAATTGTAGACAGAGAGAAAGGGCTTCATCTGCCATATCTTGGTCATGGAGGTTGACAATTAACTTGACAGCCGCATGTGCAAATTTTGATTCTGCTAGCTTCACAAATTGAGCTGCTGCAGATTCTAAGTTGCCCTTCTTGATCTCAGATAGTATTGAAGTTCTCCTATAGCCAACCTCAAGGTCAAGATGTCTGTAAACTCGTGACGCAGTTTCGAACTCTCCAGCGTTGTCATATGCATTAGCAACCTTGGTCATACTATCTTTGACATGCGTCCCCATATCCATGATACCTTTCAACATAGTTTCTGGAAGATCTAGAGCAATTGCCATACGGATTGCTGAATTTCTAAAACCACTTCTTCTGTAAAGATCAAAAGCCAAGGTCTTATCGTCCTCATCGCCATCCTCTAACTTCTTTGCGCGTACAACCTCATTAGCTCGTCTAATTCTGCTTCTACGAAGTACTTCAGTGATAGGAACCGCCACTAGCAACCCTGGCACAAGAATTAGTAAGATGGGAATCTGCCATGCGCTTGTGATCAAAACAGTACCTTGATACATAGGAGTGGGATTGATTTCATTTCCAAATCTCAGAAGAATCTGGATTGAAGCAAATCTCCCACCTGCAGTAAGATCAGCCATGGCGGGTGTAAACGTCAATGTGTTATCACCTGGCTGAAGTACTAGATCTTGTACAATTGTAACAGAGCCATCGATTAGAACGGAGAGTTCTGCCTCTACCGCAGTAACTTCTCGATTGAAGAGGCTAATACCAATGACCCAAGTACCGATTTGAGGAGAACTAGGGATTGATACAGTTACAAGAGGTTGTAGTAACGCCCGTGCAGGGAACGTAATCATCAATGCATTATACGAAGCCCCTACTGGACGATAGTCTAATCTGTAATTTCCCACCGGGGCACTTGTATCAAGGTTCAGCACTACTGTGGCATTGAATCCATCAGTCGATGCAACGTTACCACTTTGAATAATTGTACCACTAGGGTCTCTCAACCAAAATTCAAACATACCTACTTCTACAAAGTACATATCGACATCAAGAAGCCCAAAAGTGAGTTCATATGCTGAGCCCATGATTAGAAATTCTGCATGGTTATTGACACTGATGGGTGGCATTACACCTAATTCAACAGAAAACTGTTCTAGTGTGTCTACTACCCAATAATCGATTGTATATGTTCCCGGGGTAGAATTATGAGGAAAGGTAAATGTCTTCACAGCTACACCGAAAGCATCCCTTGCAATATAGCCGCTCTCGATTATTGTATCATCAGGATCCGTCAGATTATAGCCATATAGCGGTCCGGTTACAGAACCACCTTCAAGCTGAACCTCGACAGAGGAGCCGATAGTTGCATCAAATGTTGGTATTTGAGCAGTCACAAATTGAGGAGTAGACGGAGAAGAAGCTATATTGATAGATGCCACTGGAAGAACAAACATCACAAGCATTAGACTTGAAATGAAAACAAAAGAGGTGAAGAGATGAACCTTCATTCTTCATCCTCCTTCTCTTCTTCTTCTTTCAATTCAAACGAACCGTCTTTGTCAATTTCAAGCTCAAAGGCTCCAAGAGATTCGTCTGGCAAATGACTGTCTTCGAATGCCATTGGTTCCTCAGGAATTGGTTCAGGTGTTTCAGACTCTGCAGGTTCGTCAAAGGTTTCTTCTGCGAGCTCGTCATCACCAAAGTCAAAGGAGGTGACTACAACAGGTGCGTCTTCAATGTCCTCATCTATTTCATCATCATATTCTTCTTCTATTTCCTCAACAATTTCTTCTTTCCTTACCTTAGGTACTGGTTTGGAGGGGGTGGATGGAGTAGCAGGTCCAATAACTGTATTGATTGCATTGTCAAGAGATTCCGGTGATTCCATACCTCGTATCAGGGAATTTAGTCTTTGAGTGATGCGAGCAACCCCTAGTAGCTCGATGACAACTATTGCAGTTAAGATAGCAGGAAGCGCTGTAGCCAAAACTGTAAGTGTAATTTCAATGACCTGCATTTTACGTAACTCCCATTGAGAACCCTCTGCGCTTTATTCTTAGAAAGTCTGTGACACTATTCTATTTAATAGATAGTTGCACCCTCATTGCGTATCAGGCTCCCATAACTCATATCATAGCCTTACATTCCGCCTATTTACTTTTCCGACTCCTTTCACTTCCAGGTTTTCAATCTTCAACAAATGGTAGGCACTGGTTTGCCAACACACATGCATACTTGGTAATCCTCGTGAGCTATAACGACAATGCTTAAAAGGAAAGTAACAATTGTTAATTATTCTGACTCGTACCAAGGCGGAATCAGTTTGGAACGATTACGGTATTGGTGTGGGGACATAGAGGATGAGTGACATTATCATGAGTTCAGTTGATAGTAAACTAATTGAAACCCTCCAAAAACAGATTGAGGTAGAAACAAGAACTCTCAACATGTTAGCTGAGGCGGAGGACGAGGTTTCTGAAACAGCAGTGAAACTTGTTTTCATGGAGCTTCGGCTTGATTCGTGGAAACATCAGAAATTCCTTGAAGGTATTCTTGAGATTTTGGAGGATACACCATGTGATACTTGGAGTGCCAAGGTCCAGAGATACATTGACAGAGTTAAGCTACAGAAGACTATCGAAGCATTAGTGAAAGAGGAGAAACAGATGGAAGTATTGGCAGAAGAGTCTCTGAAGAATACCAAAGATCCGTTTGCTCAATTCCTTCTAAAACATCTCGGGGAAGATGAACGACATCATCTAGAAAAACTCGAGGAACTCAGCCGCTTGATACAGACTGCTCCTCTTCAATCCAAAAAGGGTGAGAAAGGTACTGACATTGTGTGCGAAACAGAAGAGTAATACTCAAACGTTTCATTCATTTTACATTATACCGGACTGAGAAAATATGCCGACACTGAGCGATGTTTCCAATGAATGCCCAACTTGTGTTGAGTATATAGATGACATGTCATCATTGCACAAGAGTAGATGGCTGGATGTGTTTACCAGCTACAAACTAAACGACTCTGCCGTTGAAAAACTTAGAGAGTATTGTGATAAGGACGAATTCGTGGTGCTCTTTGCTGATTGGTGCGGAGATGCACGAAAAGCAGTTCCAGCACTTGCTCAACTTGAGATTGAATTAGATATCAAGATTCGTGCACTAGGGGGAATGACAAAACCAGGATTCGGTTCGGACAAGTTTTGGGCTGTACCTCCCAGTCCTGTTGAGGTTGACACCTTCGATATCAGGAGTAGTCCAACAATCATCATCTTCAGAAAGGATACAGGAGAAGAAGTCGGACGCATTCTTACAAAACCCAAACAGACTCCAACAATAGAAGAAGAGATTGTGAAGGTTATAGATGATGTAGCAGCCTCTTAGGCACCTTCTCTACATCCGTCACAGTGTGAGAAACCTTTCCCTAGACATTTTTCTGAGATGTCGCCTCCATGCTTCATACCCCATTTCTGCATCATTGCAAGAACACCTCTTAGATCCGCCCCTTTCTTTGTCAAACGGTATGTGACATGAGGAGGGATTCTCTCTGCTTTGACTTCACGACTAAGAATACCATCACTTGTTAGGTCCTTCAGACGTTGTGAAAGAATCTTTGGAGAAACCCAACTTAGATCCTTCTGAATCTGATTGAATCTAAGGCCATTTTTTGAATGGGGTGCCATTAGAGTCTGAAGTATGAGTATTGTCCACGCCTTCCCAAGAACTTGAGAGGTGACATAGACTGGGCAACCTTCTACATCCTTTTTCACTCGTGGCCGGTACAAATTTGTCCCAGTTTTAGATTTCATAGAAGACACTATCCAAACGGTAACTACTATACTTATTATAGTTTACTTCACATTGTGCATT
>DAOWDY010000264.1 GCA_030638785.1 Candidatus Thorarchaeota archaeon | reverse complement strand
GTTCTGGTCAAGCAATTGCTGATTCGTTGATTCGTTCTTCTGAAAAGCTGGTTTTCGAAACCTGCTCACAGTGTGGGTCACCAACACCATCCAAGATATGTAAAACATGCAGGCTCTTGGATACGATTAGAAATAGGGGGTTGTCTGAAGAGGTTGGCACGAAAACCAGAAGTTCTTCATGAGAAGAGAACAATAACCTATGATGCTGAGCATTGGTCATTACTTGCAAGATTGAGAGAGAATGCAACAAATACAATGCAGAAACTGGAGAAAGTTGGTATCAGACCCTTCGTATATGGGTCCTTGGCACGCGGGGACATCTCTAAGACATCTGACATTGATATTATCATTTTAGACATCACTTCCAGTTATAGAATAGAAGTAGCATTGGGCCCTGGAGTCATGAGAGAATTAGTGCAGGCGACACCTTCTTCGGTTCTTAAAGGGCATCTTCATCTTGATAATGAAACTGTGGTGAGTTTTCCAATCTTTAAGATGATGTCACGGGAACGGGAATTCTACCAATGGGGGGGAATGGTGACCACCGATGGTATTTCCAGTAACATACGTGTTCCTGGAGTAGATAAGAGGCTGGTGTTGATTGATCCCACTGATTCCGGACACATAGAATACGGAGTGGTTGGGTATGAATTGTTTGTTACTAAAAAACTGGGAGTCAGTGTATCGATTGCAAATGAACGGGTGAGAGTCTTAAGACGGCGAGATGAAGTAGGACGTACAGGTGTCTATAGAACATATCATTTACAAGACGATGAAACGTTCGAAACAGCAGCTAAGAAACTCGCTGATAGTGACCCAGCTCTTCGACGAACCATCAAAAGAAGGGATTAGTGAGGAATGTTTGAGTGAAACGTAAGATAACAGAGTTGAAAGGTGACTCAGTCATTGTGGGAGAAATTCCACTTGGTTGCCAGTTATGTGCCATTGGTTCGAAAATGGTACTCTTTGTTACTGGATTATGTGATAGTTCCTGCTATTATTGCCCATTATCAGAAGAAAAGGGTGGAAAAGATGTTATCTATGCTAATGAAACTAGTATCACCGAAGAGGATGGTGTGATTGAAGAAGCTAATGCCATAGGCGCTGAAGGTGCAGGGCTAAGTGGAGGAGATCCGCTCTGCAGAATGGAAAGAACCTTACACTTCATTGAGCAATTGAAGACTCAATATGGAAAAGAATTCCATTTACATCTGTATACCGCCAAATCTGATGCCAGTCTGGAAGATTTACAAAGACTTGAGAGGGCGGGCTTGGATGAGATTAGGTTTCATCCTCAGAATTCGAACTGGTCTGGTATTAAACATGCAATTGCTCTTGGAATGAACGTAGGAATAGAAGTGCCAGTGATTCCAGGACAGACAAAGAAATTGACAGACTTGGCGCAAAAAGCAGAAAAAATCGGGGTAGAGTTTCTCAATCTGAATGAACTAGAGGCAAGCGAAACCAATTTTGACCATCTTGTTTCAATGGGTATGCGATTGACCAGTTTGGACAAGGCAAGTATTGCGGGGAGCGCAGAAACCGCAAGAGAGGTAATTGAGTGGGCTTCATCCAATCTTAGTGATATTACTGTACATTTCTGTTCAGCTAGATACAAAGATGCAGTACAGCTTCGAAATCGACTTGAGAGAAGGTTAGAGAGGGTAATAAGACCCTTTGAGATTCGGGATGATGAAGAACCACTTTTGATACTTGGAATAATTAGAGCTCCACATGGACAACAGCTTAATGCTGACCACCTAAAGGCCATTTTTGGATACTTGCAAAAAGAATACGATGTGCCTTCCGACCTGATGAGCCTTGATCATTTTAGAAACAGGATTGAGATAGCTCCATGGATTCTTGAGGAGTTGGCTCAGGAACTGAAACATCACTTTGCACAGAGTCGAGAGTTAGAGATAGGAATTGCCTACGAATACCCATCTTGGGACAGGCTTCAGACATTATTTGAACCCCTGTAGCTAACGATCAATTCTGAATCGAAGCACAGCAGCAATACCACTAAGATTCTGGAGCTGGTCTCCTGCAGGGTGTTCAGTAGAAACAAGATGAAACGAGCCTCGAGCCTTCTCTGTATCACGGATTAGTTGATCCATCCAGCGACGATACTTGTTATCACCCTCTCTCAGGCGTTTGTCGGTTACAAGAAGGTCTTCAACGGCTCCAAATTGTACAGCTTTTTTTACTTCATCTGGTCCATATGCCGCAAGACCATCATCCTTTGCAATATGCTCAATAATACTCTCAACCAACTGGGTTTCGGTTTCAAGTTTGATGCCTTCAACTGCTTGGGAGATAATACCTCGGAAGAGAATCTCCTTTGCTCCAGGAATTCCTATAGAATTGATACTTTCAGATATGACAGAAGGGAGATTCTTGATATCTGCAGAAAGAAGGTGCTCTTTGTAGTGATCTTTAACGAAACCAGGTCCGGCTACAATAATTAATCCAATCTCATGCTGCTCTAACTGTGATCTCAAAGCGACTGTCACGTTTGAAAAGAATTCGCGCATTGATGTATCGTGATCTTTCTGGGTTCCCCTTTTTCGTGAAATTGTTGTTCTGACACGGACGGCTTCTCTTATTCCAAAATCAGCTGCAAGAAGAAGTTCAGCAACTCCATCTTCAATGGTCACAAGTAGTGCAATAGGACTCTTTCCAGCTTTTTCTGCTTCATTGAGTCGATCAAGCATGTATTTCGGCCAACCTCGGTCAGGCTTGATAATCGTCAATGTGTCGCCGGTTTCAATGTTGATTGTATGATATGATCCACTAGTAACATAATCAGATGGACCTTCCAAAACTTTACCCTTTAACCTCACTCGATTTGAGAAGGCATGAAATGATACGTCCTCGACCTTGATTGTGAGAGTCATTGGTTTGCGAACACTCTCTTGTTTGCGTCCATCGTCATCGCCTACGCGTACTCTGCGAGTTGTCCTAGATACAACTATGTCTTTGGGAACAACTACGTTATAGCAGGTCCATAGATCATTAAGAAATTCAATCTTGATTTTGACCTTGCCCTCCTTGAGGATACGCTTTACGACTTTCACTGTGTCATCATACGACTAAAACAGGGGCTATAAGAAATAGTCTCCGTAAGACTTTGAAATTTCTCTATTTCTGCCCGGATAATGGCCCAAGTTCTCTCCATTGCCTATTCCCCGACTTAGAGTTTCTGCCTTGAGAACATGCTCTGACAAAACTAAATCCTCAGAGTCTTGAACTGCAATGTCTCCTGCTATCCTCACAAGACCTCCAAGTTCCCTAAGACGAAGAGTGAATGCAGTACGTTGGCCATCCAGACGGGATGCCATTTCTTCTGCGACTTTAATCACAGATTCTATGGCAGCTGTTGTCAGATGAGGAATTCGTCCATCTTCTTCAATCGTTTGTGCAATAAAATAAACTAAATCTTGCATGTTCTGGTCAGACTTTGACATGGTGGAATTAAGCATTATTTCGTACCCGTATCCACGAATTCTTGATCGTAGAGGTGGGACTATCCGAGGCAAGTCCTCAACATTGCATGCTGCAAAGAGTTGGAAGTCACATGGAATATCATCAACTCGCACAGCTGCACCTGAACTATTGGGATTTCTTCCTGAGATGGGATACTTTCGGTCCTGCATTGCTGTAAGAAGGTGTTTCTGGTATTCTCCAAGGGATGCTATCTCATCCACGTAGAGTATGCCTTCATGAGCTTCGTGGATTGCTCCAGGAACCACTCGAAGATGTGCAGCCATACCTAGTGATTCTGCACTTCCGTATGGATCATGTTTCACATCACCTAACAGTTCGACTGGGCTGGAGCCGCTTACATGAACAAATCTAGAAGAATCACGTGATACCAGAACGCGATTGTCGTCATTCTCAATTTGTGGTGTTTCTATATCGAATTCCCTCTCATGTAGAACCATAATTGCGTCATCAAAAGTTCTTCGATAGGTAAGTTTGTAGGTCCCTTCTATACGGGTGACTGAGGTCTGAGCAGGCTCGGATATTACGGATAATTCCCTAAGAAGACCGTGATAAGATGCTGGTTCGCTCCAATCGGACCGTTTTGGTCCATGACAATCCATGCAGACACTCTGGCTTGGGAATGAAAATGCACCACATGCCGGACACCTATAGCCCATCTTCGCAGCTATTTCGAAAGGCAATGTTTCAGGTCGAATATAGGTGAGTTCAGGTTTTTCTGCCGGGGATTCATTGGTACATGATTCAGCCTCGACCAGAGTTGCCTTCACGAAGGGCCGATCGGGTTGAGATGGATTTCGTTGAAGCCAAATCTCTTCCTTTGGAGGGGGAAGTAACGAGTAAGCAGCTCTAGCAAGCATGGATTTTCCTATACCAGGAGCTCCGCAGAGAAGTATGTGTCTCCTCTGGGCAACAGCAGAACGTACTAGAGAAACTGCATGCTGTTGGCCTATGACCCTCTCAAGAGGGTCATCACTGAGAGTGACATCTGCAGTAGAGTTGATTCCTTCTAGGATTGACGTCAATTCACAAGGCCTCGTATGTTTGTGTCGTATGAGGATAGCATGCTTGTGTGAATTGAATGTGAGTAATACGTTAAGAAAAACAAAGAGTGTGAAAGCGACAGATTACCATCCATCGCATTTCACCGAATAGTTATGTTCTGATTATGCAGTATTTGGAAGGTCGTCGAAAGTAAGAATCTGCATTCCTTGCGGGCGTTTGTCAAGATCAGCTACTGCAGCACCAATGAGCAAACTTGTCTTTTTGGTAATAGCTGTGTCAACAAGTCGTTGGGTCACAACACCATCAAATACGATGGCTTCAACAGACTTCTGACCTTCTAGTGTCTTTGCAAGCTCTGCCACGCCACACTCGACAATGACTTTCTTATCACTATCGAATAGAATAGCTTTGAATGACTCCTTAATCTCTTTGATTTTTGCTTTGTATGCCTCGTCGATTTTTGGAACTCTACGAGATACTGCTCTTCCTCTTGCAGGAGGTGCTCTACGAGGTGAGTCTTTCCTCTCGTCCCGAGATTCTTTGACGGTCTTTCGTAGTACCTGCTTCCTGCCTCTTGGAGGACTCTTTTTGCCACTTACAAGTGCAAGAGCCTTCTCTGCTGGAATCCTTGTTTGAAGAGCTTTAGTTATCTCACGTCTGGTAAGATGTTCAACCTCTTTGCCACTGGGAGCCCTAGCAATGTAGTCAATCTTTGCAACCTGCATCAGTTCTCGAAAAATGAGATCTCCACCACGATCACCATCAAGAAAGGCAATAATCGTCTTGCCCCTCTTCTTGGTAAGTGCAGAGATGGATTTCGGAACGTGTGTTCCTTCTACAGCAACTGTATTGCTGATTCCATTCTTCATCAAATTGATGATGTCTGCGCGACCCTCGACAATGATTATTTCCTTGCTACCTGCGAGTTCAGGACCAGCAGGAAGTTTGTCAGGCCCGTATTTTTCAACACCCTTCTTACTGTGCTTGGAAACGGCGGCGGTAATCTCGTCTGTACCGGGTGAAATATCCTCCTCCCATCCTTTGAGGATACTAATTGCCCTACTCACGACTTTCCGACGTTTTGCTCCACGGATATCTTCGAGTTTCATTAGAGTCACTTTTGCAGCACAGGGACCGACACGGTCTACAGTTTCTAGTGCTGCTGCGAGGATTGCAGTTGCTGTTTTATTTAGAGAAACTGGGATTACAATCTCTCCTTTACTATTACCACCCGAAGATTTGATGGCTATCTGAATCCTTCCAATTCTGCCTGTTCTTTGAAGTTCGCGAAGATCCAAGTCTTCCCCCAAGAGTCCTTCAGTCTGGCCAAATACGGCCCCTACAACATCAGGTTTGTCAACAACGCCTTCAATCTCGATTTTGGCGCGAATGACGTACTTGGCGGT
>DAOWDY010000194.1 GCA_030638785.1 Candidatus Thorarchaeota archaeon | reverse complement strand
AGTGATGCAGCTTTCTGGCCAAGAACAACCTATGTTGGCGGCCTTCTTGATTTAAGTGATATACGGGAGATGCTCGCCTTTCTTGAATCGGTTCACTTCGATGGTGAGTATGTCATCCAGAATTACGTCGCATCAACTGGAGTAAGAGATTCGGAAGCATCCCACTTCGAGAGTCCGCCAGTCGAAGAGATGGACTCTATTATATCAGAAAGACCCCCTAGTATCGATATTCGATTGGAATGGAGATAGCCCTGAGACCCTCGAAGAACAAGCCCTCTGCGTAGAGGTAGAAATAACTTTTTATACGCCGTTCGAGTGACCTTTGTTTGACCCAATTGGCAAACAGGTCAAATATTTTAGGAGTCCATGAAACATGTTTCCCACACAGAGTATGGGTTATGATAGAGCCATTACAGTCTTCAGCCCCGAAGGGCGTCTATATCAGGTTGAGTACGCCACTGAGGCTGTTCGCCACGGTCCACTAGCCGTGGGAGTGAAAGCCAAGAACGGTGTAGTCCTAGTTGGTGAGAAGAGATCTCCTAACAAGTTGGTTGACCTATCAACACTGAAGAAGATTCTACTCATTGATGATCATGTGGGAACCGCTATTGCTGGCCTTCACGCTGATGCAAGGAAGTTAATCGACCAAGCTCGTGTAAGGGCTCAGATTAATCGGTTAAGCTACGGCGAACCTATAGCAATTCAATCACTTGTGGTTGATGTCTGTGACACAAAACAAATGCACACCCAATATGGAGGAGTTAGACCTTTTGGTGTTTCTCTACTGGTTGGTGGTGTAGATGATGGTGGTCCACAGCTTTACACTACTGATCCTTCTGGTTCATTCTGGGGTTGGAAAGCCACTGCTATTGGAAAGGATTCCGATAGTGTTCGTGATTTCTTTGCTGAGAAGTATTCACCAAATCTCAATCTTGATGCAGCACTCAATCTAGCATTGGACGGGATTGAGGCTGTGGCTGGCGATGTTGCCACAGATCCTAAGGATAGAGCGGAGACCCTTGAGATTGGGATGATTGATACTGAGGACCTTAAGTTCAAAGTTCTTTCAAGGGACGAAGTTGAAGCAATCTTAGAAGGGAGAGCTTCTACACAGAACTAGACATGGTCTATTCAGCAACTTCAGAAAAACAATTCATTGAGGCGGCACGCCGTAAGGTGTTCCGCATCTTATCATTATCAGGGAAACCTGTAACTACTGTATCGCACACTCTGATTGCTGGTCTGGATAATATCTCGTCGAAATTAGGTTCGTTTAGTTGGTAATCGTGTTCTATTACCTTGATCAAATTCTCTGAAAGACCCTCTTCTCTAATGATATCTTTAAGAAAATCACCTGCAGCATCACAGAGATGACAGTTGTTTGTTTTGTAGATTGCAATACATCCTGTTCTTCCGCACATTGACCTTGTAATATTGGAGGTAGACTGGTTCTTTGCAGGGTTCATCAGAGATTCACCGGTCGATTTTCGTTTCGATATCAACCAATGTGTAGATGCAATAGTATTTGATGCCAACTACTATCCAGGTATTACTTACTTGCCTTCTCAACTAATTTATCAACAATCATTCCCGCGATATCTAGATTTGTGACTCTAGAGAGGGCGCTCCATGAAGGTGATGCATTAGCCTCGAGGACACAGGGACCATCTTTCGACTCAATTATGTCTACCCCAGTATAGTCCAATTTCAGAGTCTCTGCTGTCTTAATTGCACATTCCTTGTACTCATCATCAATATCTGCAATCTCGGCTTTTCCACCACCATGGACATTGGTTCTCCATTCCCCCTCTACACCCTCTGGGAGGTATCTGTACATTGAACCGATTACCTGACCACCAATTACAAAGACTCTGATGTCGCGATCTGGCTTTTCAATCATTTCTTGAACATACAGGACTTGCCCTAATTGATGAATGAATTTCATTGCGCGGTATGTGAGTTCTGGATGCTCTGCTCTTATGGCACCCAAACCTCTTGCACCAATTAGTGGTTTGATGACAACGTCTCCGACTTCATGGACAAATTCTATAGCTGCTTCCAAGTTTTCACCAACGTAGGTTCGTGGTACATGAATACCTACTTTGTGAAGTGCTGTGAGTGTTGCATACTTATCCTTGGCTCTTCGGAATGAATAGGCGGGATTCATGACATAGATGCCTGCATCCTCCAAATGTTCTAGAAGGCTTATTCTAAATGTGATTTGATCACCGGTTCCAAAACCTATCGTTCTAACAATCATCCCTGCCATGTGAGAGATGTCTTCTTCAAGATGTGTAAACTTGTAAGGAATCTCTGATGCAACATCGGGTAATCGAAGAGGACGAACTTCGTGCCCTTTCTTCTTCATCGCGTCAATTAAGCTCGCTGTAGCCCAACTCCTAACGTTCTCTGAGAAAGTTATTCCAAGGAGCATGACTGTGATGCAGTTTGTTTAGGATAAAAACCCACTCCTATGCTGACACCT
>DAOWDY010000038.1 GCA_030638785.1 Candidatus Thorarchaeota archaeon | reverse complement strand
CTAGCTGTTATTTGTCATGAATCTGGAGAAGTTGCTGAAGGCAACAAATATCTTGACACAGCTGAACTCCAATTACATGGCACAACTGAATGTTTACGCGGACTCTGTTATGCATATGCTGAGCTTGGTTTACAATCACGACAGATAGACTGTCTGTTGAAATGGACATTAAATGATCCTGGAGCTGCAGCACCATGGATTGCTCTAGCTATAGAATATGATAAGATGGGTAATAAGAGAGAAGCCTTGAGAGCTTGGAAGAAGATGCTCGAATTACGCGGATATGTCCGGATAAACTGCAAGAAATGTGGGAACAGTGCAAGACATGATCTAGAGCCCCATGATAACTTCGATCCTTATGAAGAGGTTCAGTGCGCCAAATGCGGCACGTCGATTCAGATGCCTAAGGGATTCCTCACATTCTAAATTCCGACGTGAACACCATGAATGATCGAAGGTATCCGTCTTTTCCTATACCCGGTGTTGGTGCAGTAGTTTTTGGAACGCAAGGTGTCTTACTTGTAAGACGCCACAAGGAACCAGGTAAGGGTCTCTGGAGTGTTCCTGGTGGTGGAGTTGAGGTTGGTGAGACACAAGTGGATGCAGTTAGACGTGAGGTGTTCGAAGAAACCGGGGTTGAATGCACTGTCTCAAAATTTCTATCAACATACGATGTAATTATTCCCGATACAAGTAACAACATAGAGTACCACTTTCTTCTTAATCATTATCTAGCAAAAGCAGAAACAGAGAAAATCCGATCTGAAGTACCAGAGGCTGAGGTCTCTTGGTTCCGATTAAATGCACTTCCTGTAGAGGAAATGCCTCCTGAAATCATTGAATTGATTGAAAATGGTCGAAAACATCTCAATTGAGATTGTAACTATCATTTAATATCAAGGGCCAAGAAATATAAAAGCTCTGAAGTTAACACTGGATAATCCTATTCCGTTCATCCAATTGGATGTGTTACTAATATGTTCAGGACTATAATGGCATTGGTTGTCGCACTAGTGATTGCAGTAATCATTGGTGCATTTCAGATTCTAGGATTAGATGTAGCCGCAATTCAGGTTATTCTTCAAGATCCGAATCTCGCAAACGCACTACAATACCAAGGAGCTTTGCTCTTTGCTCAGCTGATTTTTCCATACACATTTGCTATCAGCGGCGCTTACGCCCCGCTAGTTGCTCTCGGTGTTGCTGGATTTATCGCTGGACTGATTTCAAAGAGTGGTATTCGTATGTTGGTAGTATCTATCATCACCGTTGCAGTATTCTTCTTGGGATACGCGATGCTATCAATGGGGCTTGCACTTGATGCAGCTACTCTTTCAGCTTTGTTACAGAACATTGCCATTGATGTAGGTGTTTCATTCGGTCTACTGTTTATTCCCGGAATAATTGGAGCCTCGCTCACATCTGAGGACTACTAGAAATTCTAGTGAGGGGATTCTTCCCCTCCACTACTTCTTTTTACTGGAGTTTTAATGCAAGAAGAGATGATGTTTTCTCTACGAATTCTTCCAAATGATCGTTGTGGATGAATGCTCCTGCCGCCATGGGATGACCACCTGCTTCAGCAACAAGAGAATCATACTTCTCATTCATTTCTTCTGCAACTTCAGAGAATACTTCTTTCAAATTTACTCCTCTCTTGACTACTTGCTGACGCGCTCGACCTGACAGTTTGACCAAATGTCCATCGTCACTTGTGTTTGTGCTGATACCAAGCACAGGTTTATCTGTGGGGATAATACGTGATCCCTGTGCCATTCCGATAACGATTCCAATGATTGTATCTTGAGTTTCTGGGTCATTTACAATGTAGGCGCCCTCTTTCTCCTCAAAGCCTCCATCTTCAATTCTCCTTATTGCCATAGCGAGGTTTGCACGATGTTGCTGTAACAGCGTTTTTCCAGCTTCGAAGGCCTCATCATCGCCAAGACATATTTTAACTCCGATGTCAGACCTTTTATTCCGTCCACAGGCATTTAGTAAAGTAGAAAATTCCTTAGCAGTACTCATCTCACTTCGAGGAGGACGTAGGAGAAGTGTTGTTACATCGCCTATGAGATTTGTCGCTACCCTTGGATCATCATACAAATGTAAAATCTCTGAAACCAACTTCTGAATTACTTTCTGTTTCTCATCTTGATTCAGATCAACCCACCTTTTCCACTGATCCTCTCTATCTTTTAGCTCTATGCCAAGTTCGCTGTAGAAATAGTAACATGCGTCGGGATCTCCTGTCAATCCTGGGATGTAAGGATCCGTTGCATACTGTAATAGCTTAGGTAGGGGTCTGGTATTAATTCCAAAGAGAGTCAAGTCCTTGTCGACTTGGATGAAACCACCATCTATACCGAGTCTCAGAATCTCCGCATTAAGTCCAGTGAAACCCTTTCCATAATAGTCCTGTAGATCTCCCGTCGCACCAACAATTGCGAGTTCACTCAAATCAGCATTTTCGCTTGATATCGCCAATGAAAACAGAAACGAAACTCCTGCACCGGAAAGGTCTTTGCTTCCATCCAAGCCGTGTTGACATGGATTTAGCTCGATGAGATTCCCTGAAAGATCATCCTCCCCTAGCGTTGTTCTCCCATCTGGGGGAATATGGTGGTCTAGTATAATGACACAATTGACAGATTTCATCCCTATGATATGTTCCTGAATTAGATGTATCTGGCCTGATCCAAAGTCGCTAAAAATAACTACATCAGGAGATGACTCCTTTACGAGTTCTATAACTTCATAGATTGATTCTGAATTGATTTGATGAATGTTTCTCCAGATGTGGGGCTTACCAAGTCGCTTCAACGTTTCCACAACGATAGCCATAGAAGTGATACCATCTGCATCTATATGTGATAGTGCAAGGACCTGCTTGGCAGTCTTGAGGCAATTAGCAGCTCGTACTAGTTCTTGTTCCATTTCTGTTGGCAGGTCTATCATAATCAACACTAAGTCCTATCTAACTGTCTTTCGAAAGACAATATAAGTTGACAGCTCTCTTTCATAGAGAGGTTTGTGGAACTAATCGCTTGCTCTTGCTACCCTTGATAATGCAAGAAATATCACAAGAAATATACTAGCGACTGCTGCTAATGCCTTTGCAACCTTTTGCCAAGTCCTTAAAGGAACCTCAAATTCTCTTAGATCATTAGTGACTCGTTTAAGATATACTCTAGCCTCTGTGTAGAGTGCTTCTTTATCGTCTTTTAGAGATGCGAATTCACTCCAGCTCTCATAGAATGGAAACACTGGATTTGTCGCTAACCATTCATCCCAATAACCCAGAATGGTTGTGTTGTGCGGCGGTGAAAATCTTTCAATTGCCTTTCGTATTTTTTCTTCCCATTCGATAGGAATCATAGTCTTTGCACCCCGTAGCTTCCCGGCTATACATCATAAAATGTCTCAATTTCCCTATTAAGCATTCACCACATACACTTCACACGTTTCTTTTGCGCAATTCGGCATTTGCCGTACATAATCCTTAGACATTTTATTACAAAAGTGGAGGATTTCAGAAATCCTCTCTAGCGTCCTGATGCAAGTTCTTTTTGCCATGCCCTGATATCGGTTCGTAGTTTGGTTAGATCCGTCGGGCTGATTGTATCCACTCTTCCGTATGTCTTCAGGATCCTGACCCATCTGCTCATTTTGACAATAACCGAACCACCAACTCCCTTCTCTTCAAGTGAATTAGCTGATTCAGCAATCTTTCCTGCGAGATCGCTGGCTATGATTCCCTCCCTGAGTTCATCATCAAGGTTCTCTAAGACTGCAGCAGATGATGAGATTGCACCTTTATCCTCCAAGCTCGTCACGGTCGGTGCTGATGCTGCGCCACCAACAGGAGCGCTTTTTATCCTAGCAATTATGGTATCCAACTTCTTGCTGTTGTCTGATACTCTTATCGAGAGGTCTGAAGTAGCCTCTTGTACTTCAGTAATTTTGCCTATCACGTCTATCATTCTGTTGAGCATATCTGTGAGCCGCTCAATGTTCCCATTGATTTCTGTAAGTTTTGCACGCAGGTAGGTATCTTCTTCACTCACTGTAATTCCGTCCTTGACTGTTAAACTCCCTGATGGTAGTGCCCACTTTAGTTCTGATTAGATTAACCTTTCTGTGGCGTTTACTTTGACACATCTACGGGTGGAGATGACCATATGCTAAACCTATTATATTGGCCGCTAGGCGGGATGGCATCTTCAATGAGAAGAAAATGAGGTTTCAGCAATGTACGTCATCAATCACAAGGAACGAGAGCAAGAGGAAGTAACAATGGATGAGTCTGAGAAGACAACTGTTCGATGGCTTATTGGACGACGTTCAGGTGCTAAGACTTATGCAATGAGGCTCTTTGAGATTGCTCCGGGAGGTAAGATTCCGCTCCACCAACATGATGAGGAACATGAGATATTCATTCTACAGGGTACAGCCAAGGTCTTGGGAGCGTCTGAAGATACATATGCCCGTAAGGATGACGTTGTGTTTATTCCTTCCAACGAGGAACATGGTTATGATAATTCAGATGGTTCAGAACCATTCCAATTCATATGTGTAATTCCGTTACTCAAGAAGGATTAACAGCGAACTCCTCTCGCAAGGACATATTTTTCAAGGGTCCATAACATTCACAATTGTGATTAGGATGGACCTTGGAAAGAAAAACCTCTGGATTTTTGATGTAGACAACACACTGGTTCGGGATGTTGAGCATCCTAATCCTTTTGATGATGCGCTGCAGCTCTGGAATCACTTACTGGAAATTGGTAAGACTGTCGCTGTTCTAACTAATGTTGGTAGACTCTCTGCTAGACAGATTCACAATGTTGTGGCTACTGCTGGGTTCAAACTCGATCTTGAGAAGACATTTAGCGCAGGAGCCGCTGCTGCTGCGTACGTACATAACAGAAAACCTGATGCTCGTTGTTTCGTTATAAGCGAGGGCGGAGCAACTGAGGATTTCATAGCGCGAGGCTTGAACGTTGTGAGCAATCCTCCCATAGATTTTGTTGCAGTTGGAGCTGACAGAGGTTTGACTTTTCCAAGATTGAACTTTGCGACAAAGATGGTCAAGGAAGGAGCTGGCCTCATCTGTATTAGTGGAAGTCGTGAGTATCCTGGCATCTATCTAGGTTCGGAAGATGTCTACATTGGCGAGAGGTCTATTGTCGTTGCAATTGAAGATGCCACTGGTGTGAGAAGTG